>CALKRZ010000117.1 GCA_937989765.1 uncultured Clostridia bacterium
GCTGTGATTTGGAAGATATGTTTTTTGCCTTCTGTTGTAACAAATAGCATATTTTCGCCTTCTGCATGAGTACCAATGTATAAAAACACAGGTTTTTCTGCATTTTCGAGGGTGATTTTTATGGTAGATTCTGGTTCTAAAAGCCCGTGTTCTGCCAACGCTTCATCAGAAGGCTGGTCTACTACAAAGCGGCTAATATACGTAGAAACAGCAGTAAGAAGACCCGCAATCAGGTTTTCATCCATCACTTCTCCCGTTTCCTTCCAGAGCCATTGTGTCTTTTCCTCTTTTTCTTCCTGAAGTAGTGTAAAAGAAAATTGTTTGGTAGTCACAGCAATCTCACGTACATCGTTACGATCAATGGAAAGCAATGCTTTGCTGCGGAGGTCATTTAGAGGTTCCATCGATTTTTGGGCTATTTCGCTTTTGATAGTATATACAGTATTAGTAGAGGAAGCCCAGATATACATAGTATCCCCGATGGGCGAAGGGTTTCCGATCCGTAATTCGTAGGACTGATCATCTACTGTTATGAGCTGTACAGTTCGTAGGGGTGACTGCAATCCATACGTATCCAACTGCTGTGGATTTTCTTCCACGATTTGTTCTGCTTCGATCTGGTCAAAGGTAAAAAGAAGATCATCTACCATGACAGAGCTTGCAGCATATTGGATGGGGGAGGTGATCTCCCAGTCTTCTCCATCCCTTATGATTTCGATGGTTTCTTCTTTGGAAATAAGTCGGAGGGTTGTAATCATATTTTTTTCTATATCCCATGCCACGGGTGGTTTTTTGCTGAGATCCTCATATGGTTTTGTTTTTTGGAAATGTTGATAGTATAAAAATACGCCTACAAATACAGCTATGGCTGCAATAGTGGGAAGCATTTTTTTCATAGATTTTTCCTCCTTAACCATACAACAGCCCCTATACCCATAATGAAGATGGGGATGAAAAGTACACAAATAAAGAAAAGGAAAACAGCTTGCCCACCAGACAGTAGAATAGGATCTGGTGTGTATTCTTTAGGAGGAATATCCAGTACAGTACCCGTTTCATTCATCCACTGAAGTCCACCAAGGAAGAAGTCATAATTACCGCCTACTCGGATCACCTGATTGTCAGCCAAAAAGGCATTACCGATAATAATTGCTTGCATTTTCCCATCTTGCACTGGCTTTTCTACAGAGACGGCTACAGAAAGAACGCCGGTCTGTTCGCCTTCCGTAGGTGCCGCATTGGGGTCTTGTAGAGTTGTTTCTCCCCATGCTTTGTCCGTAGTCTGTAAGATCGGCATAAGTGTTCCATCTACACCGCCATCTATAGACAGACTTCTAGCACCAGGGATGATCATCGCGATGCGGCTCTTTTCGATCTTGGTTGTAACTGGGTGACCCGTATATCTAGGGATCAGCGTATATAGGTCACCGCTATAGTTGCCTTCAGGGTCTAGGAGGACATGATCTTCTACTGTAACCCCTAAATCCTTTGCCAAGCCTTTCAAACGATCTAGAGACTCATCGGGTGTATAAGTACCAAATCCTAGTACTAACTTACCCCCTCTTTCAAGAAAAGCGTGTATATTTTGGATCACTTTTTCAGAGTAGTCTCTTTGGGAACCTATACTATATAATATGTCAGCATCTGTGGGTATCACATCCGTCTCCATAAGGTTTAGTGGGTGGACAATGCTTCCTTTACCTGTCATCAGTTGCACCAGAGAGGAGAGTTCACTTGCCATCGTCATTTCTCCATGGCCTTCTGCGATATAGATCACAGGTTGTATAGCGGTAGTCACATCCATGATGGCTTGCATCAAAGGGCCTTCTCCATTAAAGGATTGAGCACCCGTCTCATAATTTGTCAAGATCAGATCATAAGGACTGACCACTTTTTTGCGATCCTCTTGCATGATGATGGCGGTATACTCCGAAGTGACTTCATACTGAGTAGCCACGGAAGGATTGCGATACGGATCAATCAGTTCCAAACTCACCTTGTTATTTACAGCTCGAATATTTTCAGACAACTGTTTCATTTCCAAAGCGATGGAAGAGGTTGGATTCACAAAAAATAAGACTTTTACCTCCTGATCTATCGTCCGAAGAGCATTTTTACTTTCATCGGATAGAGAGTATTGTTTGTTTTGCGTTACATCCCACTGTAGATGTAACTTACCGATCATAAGATTAATAAGCAAAATAACTCCTATGACCGTAGCTGTAAATACTGCAGCATTCGTACCATATTGTAATTTTTTAAAGATAGATTTACGATTCATAATTACCTCCCTTTCTATTGAAGCCAGCGGCTCTTAATCAAACGGATTGTCAGTAATAAAAATATAGCCGTAAAGCTTATATAGTAAATAATCCCCGATAGAGCAATAATTCCACTCTGAAAAGGCATATATCGTTCAAACACAGAAAGGAGGCTTACGATATCCTGAGAAAATCCTTTAAATATACCTTGTAAGAGGTCGGCAAGCCAGAAAAACAAAAGTAGCGAAAAACTGATGACGGCAGCAATAATTTGATTTTCTGTAAGGCTAGAGGCAAAAACCCCTACGGAGATAAAAGCTGAGCCTAGAAGAAAAAGTCCAAGATAAGAAGAGGCAATCGGACCTAAGTCTGGGTTGCCCATCAGGGATACGATGATCGTATAACTACAAGTAACGAGTAGCGCTGCACCATATACCAAAAGGGCGGCTAGATATTTACCCAGTACGACATCTGTGACAGATACAGGAGAGGAAAAAACCATTTTTTCCATACCATGTTTTCGATCTTCTGTGAATAGTTTCATGGTCAATATAGGCGTAATAAATAGAAAGATCAGTGCCCAGTCGCCCATAATGTATTGGATCGTGGGAATTTGAGCCCGTACCAAGAAGTTCACAAAGAAAAATCCTGACAAAAGCAGGAAAAATCCTATTAAGATGTATGCTTGGGTAGAATAAAAATATCCTTTTAGCTCTCTTTTACAGATCGTCCATATTTTCATGGCTTAGTTCCTCCTCGGGTACTAAATTTTCATGCATCTCTTCAGGCGTAGTTTCTTCTATGGTAGTAATCTGTAAGAAGACATCTTCCAAAGAGAGTCGTTTTTGCTCCATACGAAGGATGGGCATTTTGCTATCTGCCAAAGTAAAGAATAAAGGCCGACGAATGTCCAAATCCACAGCCCCTTTGATGAGGTATTCATATACATTCTCCTTGATTTGCTCTTTGGGGGCAACAGAAGTAACGCCACTTACAGAGGAGACGGTATATAATACATCATCGATAGGTCCTTCGATCTGTACCTGCAAAGTGCTGGAGGTCTCAAAGCTTTTGGTTAAGTTTTCAGCGGTATCTGTAGCAGCGATTTCTCCTTTATTCATGATGATAATCCGATCACATACCGCACTGACTTCAGGCAAGATATGAGAACTTAAGATGATGGTATGATTTTGAGACAATTCTTTAATCACATCTCGGATTTCACGAATTTGCTTTGGATCTAACCCTACGGTCGGTTCATCTAAAATCAGTACATCGGGGTTGCCAACCAGTGCTTGGGCGATACCAATTCTCTGCTTGTATCCTTTAGATAAATTTTTGATCAAGCGACCTTTTACATTTTTAATATTAAGAAGCCCTAATATCCGCTGAATTTCTTCTTTTTTACCTTTTTTTACTTCCTTCAGTTCACAGGCAAATTCTAAAAATTCTTCCACTGTCATATCTGGGTACAAGGGAGGAATTTCTGGAAGATATCCCAGATGTTTTTTTGCTTTTTTAGGATCTTCAGACATATCAATTCCTACGATTTTGATCATTCCTTCTGTAGGAAGAAGAAGCCCTGTAAGCATATTCATGGTGGTGGACTTGCCAGCACCATTAGGGCCCAAAAAACCCAAAACTTCACCTTTTTCTAAGGTAAAGCTGATCCCATTGACAGCACGGAGAGGGCCGTAGGATTTGGTGAGATTTTGTACTTCAATCATAATTCACACTCCAATCTAGGTTTAGATGCGGTAGCTATTCTATCATGATACAGTATATAGAAGCTTTATGAATAGATTGTGAACAATTTGTAAACAAACAGGCAAATTCTATTTCCTGTCCTCATATTTTCACAAGGATAGTCATATGATGAAAGTAGAGGACTTGTGAGAGTTAGAAGATAGGTCAATGAGATCAAAACGGGTTAAGATGTAATAAGGACATAGAGGGAAGCATTTGAATAGGGGGTGACTTGCAGTGGAAGAGTTAAGTCAGCAAGTGGTAGAAGGATTTGGATTTAAACAGAAGACTTGTGTACGGGGTCGAGGAATATTTATATGTACTACAGACCGAGGAATAAAGGCCATAAGACAGATAACGGTAAATCAGGGAAAAATTTTATTCCAACATGGTGCACAAGAGCATTTGTATCATAATGGATTTCAACAAATTGACCGATTTATACTATCTGCTCAAAATACCCCCTTTTATATCCATGATGGAAAGACTTATATAATGATGGAATGGATAGAGGGAAGAGAGTGCGATTTTGATCGAGAACAGGAGTTGCAGTTGGCGATTTCAGCGCTCGCGTATATGCATCAAGCTTCTAGAGGATTTGTACCTATAGAAGGTAGTACAATACGGTCAGAATTGGGGAAACTCCCAGACCAATTTCGGAGAAGAATCATAGAACTAGGCAGGATGCGAAAGCTAGCGCGGCGACAGAGTAGTCTGTCACGGTTTGACATCCTGTTTTTGAAAAACTATGAATACTATCACATGCTTTGTGTGGAAGCCATAAAAACGTTGGAACGTGCTAGTTATACACAACTAGTAGCTCAAGTAGAGGCGGAGAGATCGTTTTGTCATCACGACTATACCAATCGTAGCGTAAGAATCAATCACCAAGGGCAGGTGTATATGAAAGATTTTCAGCAGTGCTGTTATGATATACCCATCAGTGATTTAGCCAATATCATGAAGAGATATATGCGAAGATGTGAATGGGATAGAGTAAAGGCGCAGCGAGTGATAGAAATATATCATGCTATCCGCCCTATAAAATATGAAGAGTTCCAAGTACTTACCATTATGCTCAAATTTCCACATCGGTTTTGGAGAGTATGTAATCGATATTATAACAGCAGGCGAACTTGGAATAGTGAGATATTATTTAACCGGCTACAGGAGATTATAGTCCAAAAAGAGAAGCACAAAATATTTATAGACTCATTAGACTTTAGTCAAATATAAGATTATCTTGTCATACGTTCAAAAGCTTGATAAGCTGTATACAGAGAGACCAGAGTATACGGGGTGAGAACGTGATACCAAAGATTCTTATATGTGATGATAGTCAAGTACAGCGGGTACTGGTTCAAGAATTCATTGAAGAGATGGGAGAAGAAATACAGTTCGATGAAGCATGTACAGGGCAAGAAGCGATACAAAAAAGTAAAGAAGTACAGTATGATATTATTTTGATGGACATTCATATGGGAAGCATATCGGGTCTGAAAGCAGCAAAGCAGATTCGGATCCAGCACCCTTTTGTGTTTATCATTTTTATCACAGCTTATGATCATTATGCTATGGAAGCCTTGCGGGAAGTTCACTGTTTCGATTATATTAAAAAACCACTAAAAAAAGCAGAGCTCCATCAGTTATTAAAAATACTCATACCAAAAGTACGAGAGGATTTATATAAGGACTGTTTGTTTCAGAAGATGGAGGCGGATACAGTAAAATATCTGACCATTGCCACAGGGCAAGGTCAGACAGTGATTGAAATGGATACGATCTTGTTTGTAGAGCGAAAAGGGAAATTTTGTGCTATTCATACCCTAAGCAAAATCCATTTTGTAGATGAGGCATTAGAACAGATTCACGAGCAGTTAAGCGACAGATTTCTACGATGTCACAAATCGTATATCGTAAATGTTACAAAGATAGAAAAGATCCAGGCATATACTAGGTATACGGATACGATTATATTTATAGGGTATCGAGTAAGTGCCAAAAGTAGCGCAAGAAAAAAAAAGGAACTCAAAGAATATGTAAAAAAATACAATTATCCTATAGAGTTTTGACGTTGGAGCACGAAAAAGTGACGTTGGTGTCTAATGCGATTGTCCCTAAGAACGGGATATGCTAAGATAAGAACAAATCATATAAAAGGCTTATACATCCTCTCCAAACGACATGATTACCCTTCCGTTTATTTTTCGTATAAGTGCGCTATATGATAGTATTTAGAAAAGGAAATGCCATTGCCCGTGGTATTTCCTTTTTTTGTATGATGAAAGTACTTGCTCTTTGAAGCATAAACCTCTAAAATAAGAACAGAGTACAATCAAAAAAGGTTCTCTCAAAAAGCATGTAGTAAAGTAAAAATAAGGCTTCCAACAACAGGTAAAGCGAGGTGAATGATGTGTTACAACATCAAAATAAAGGCAGTAAGAAAAAAGGAAGTGCCAAACAGCAGACAGGATTTGTACAATTTATGGTTATTACCATCGCTGTAGGACTGGTACTTTGTGTACTTGTGTTTTATGTACTTTTTTCTATGTTCGCAAAGAATGATTCTAAAAACCCCCCCCTTAAGACAAATGATCCTGTGCAAGAGGATTTGAAAGGTGCTGTAGAAGATGAACGGGAGATTTTAGGGCTAGTGAAGAATATAAGCTCTATGAATAGAGAGATAGAGGTCTTTGATATTGAAGAGCGACAAAAAGTAACATTTAGCATCGGGGAAGCAGCAGAGCTGAGAGATAAATATGGGAAAGCTTTGACCTTGGCAGAATTAAAAATAGGGGACATCATACGAGTAGACTACCGAGGAGAAGGACAGAAGGTGGAGAAGCTTCGGATCAGTGGAGAAGCGTGGGAACAAAAAAATATGCGAAATGTCCGTATTATACCAGAAGAGAGTACGATCCAAATAGGAAATGGAAAATATATGTATACAGATCAAATGGTGGCACTATACCAAGGGGATACGCTAGATATTACAACCATAGATCCTGTAGACGTGATTACCTTGCGGGGATATAAGGATATAGTATGGGCCATGATCATGGAGCAATCCCATGGGTACATTACGCTCAACAATGTGGATAAGATTATGGATGGTATACTAGAAATTGATAACCATACATCCATAGCTACGTCAGAAGTGGATAAAGTCATCGTAGCAGAAGGGATTCATAACATAGTGGTAAAAGGTACAGGCATAGAACCGATGAGTATGTCTGTGATGGTGCGGGCAGGAGAGACAGTAGCCATAGATCTAGGCAATGTACAAGTAAAGGTAGGAACTGTGCTGCTTTCTGTGGATCAGAGAGAATACGAAGTATATATCAATGATAAACCACAGGTAAACCCCACAGAACCTATTGTTCTTAGCTTTGGAGATTATCATATCTCAGTGAGAAAACCAGGATATCTAGAATGGAATAAAGATCTGAAAGTAAGTGAGCCTTTGATCCAATTAAAAGTAGAACTGCAAAAGGAAATCAAAATGGTATGGCTCACCATTGATTCTA
>CALKRZ010000118.1 GCA_937989765.1 uncultured Clostridia bacterium
ATATTTACCTTACCAACCACTTTTGCATAGATCCGATTTTTTTAAAAACTTAAAATATCAATTCTCGTATATATCCATGAAGAATTTTGTCAAGGTGTTGCATTGGGAAGAAGTTTTCCGTATAATAAAAAGATAAACGATAATTAATACTATCTGACAATTATCTTGATTCATATTTATTATTGTTTTTCATTTACAACTCTTCCCAATGTGATACAATAATACTAGACAGTACGGAGAGGGTGAGTATATGTCATTTATGAATGATTGGAGAAGTAAGCTTGCGAAGGCAACAAAGACGATTTCTCAGACATCAGGAGATTTGTATAAAACAACAAAACTCAACTTGGCCATGGGTACCGAAGAAGAAAACCTGAAAAAACTATATCTAGAAGTAGGCAAAAAAGTACATGAAATCTATGCATATGGAGGTTCTCTAGGCAAATTTTTTGATGAAAAGTATAAAGAAATAAAGGAAGTAGAAACGAAGATAGATGAACTAAAGAAGCAGCTAGAAGAACTGCGGCAGACTAAAATATGTCCTGCTTGTGGGAAAGAGGCTGATAAGGCGGCTACATTTTGTCCGAAGTGCGGTGCCTCTTTAGAAGGAGTCATGATTCAAGTAAAGAAAGAGCCAGAGATCCCAGTGCAGTTGGAAGAAGAGCAAATAGAGGCAGATCCTATTATACAAAAAGTAGTAGAAGAGATCGTGGTGCAAGAAGAAGCCAAAGTGATCATGAAGATTTGTCCTACTTGCAAGGCACAAAACCATGCAGAGGATCGGTTTTGTATATCCTGTGGCAGAGCTATTTTTTGAGTAGATATGAATATAATACGAAAGAAGGGTAATTATGAGTTTTTTTGATCAACTGAAAGACAATTTGGAAAGTACAGCAGTATTAGTAGGGAAAAAAGCCAAGGATATTGTAGACATAACAAAATTGGATATGAAGATCAAGAGACTTCAAAATGAGATTAATGAGTTATTTGCAGAGTTAGGAGAAATTGCCTACGATATCAAGATCGGTCAGATACAGGATAGTGAGCGTATTGACATCATCTGTGATGAGGTCAGTCGAAAAAAAGATTATATCGCTGAACTAAGAAAACAAATAGAGTTGATTAAGAAGGAACAGGATTTATATGAATTCCCGATAGAAGATCGTGAACAAATGCCTTCTTTTATAAAAGTACAAAGAGATAGTAAAAAACCTGAAGTGAATGAAGAAGGCATAGCAGTGTTAAAGTTTTGTTCTGGGTGCCAAATAGGCAACAATCCAGAAGCCACGCACTGCATTGCCTGTGATCAGCCATTCAGCTTAAAATAGGAGTGAGAGATATGCTACACAATACAAATGTGACGAAAATATCTATTATCGGAGCAGGGTTTGTAGGCGCAACGACAGCCTATGCACTCATGATCAGTGGGATTGCTTCTGAAATCGTCCTGGTAGATGTCAATAGAGAAAAAGCAGAAGGGGAAGTGATGGATCTTAATCACGGGGTACCTTTTGTAAAACCAGTGCGGATTGAAGCAGGAGGATATGAAGATGTAGTTGATTCCGATATTGTGATTATTACCGCTGGTGCGAATCAGAAGCCGGGAGAGACGCGTATTGATTTAGTGAATAAGAATGTAGAGATATTTAAACAAATCATCCCCGAAGTGGTGAAGTATGCCAAAGATTCTATTCTTTTGGTGGTTACTAATCCTGTGGATGTATTGACCTATGTGACTTATAAGCTTTCTGGTTTTCCGAAGGAAAGGGTGATTGGTTCTGGAACAGTACTAGATACCGCAAGGCTTCGATATATGTTATCAGAAAAATGTGGGGTAGATGCCAGAAATGTACATAGCTATATGATTGGTGAACATGGAGATACAGAAGTTCCCGCTTGGAGTATTACGAGTATTGGCGGAGCTAAATTAGAACAGTTTTGTACCGACTGCTGTACAGGCGTCGGGTGTTATCACAATTGTAAAGAGGAACTCCATGAAAGAACTACAAAAGCAGCCTATGAGATCATTTCACGAAAAGGTGCTACTTACTTTGCGGTAGGTCTGGCTGTAAAAAGGATTGTAGAGGCGATCGTGCGAGATGAGAATTCTATCTTATCCGTGTCTAGCTTATTAGAAGGGCAGTTTGGTGTTTCAGATCTATGTCTTGCGCTCCCGACCTTGGTCAATGGAAAAGGAGCGGATAGAATACTTGAAGTTCCTCTTGATGAAGAAGATTTGGCAGGATTTAAAAGATCAGCCATAGCGATGAAAGAAGTCGTAGATAAAATTAAATGGTAAAAATTAAGAGACCTGAAATAGATATTTTATCTATAAGGGTCTTTCTTTACCCCGAAAACTTTTGTATAGTATAAATTACAGGGATTTGAAAACCCTATAAGAAAACGGATCTCAGAAAAAGTATGTGGCAAGGCAAATATATAAATCTAGAAGCAACTGCAAAATCGCGCTTGTGCAAAGGGTAAGTTTACTTGAAATCTGGGACGCGCTCCTTTGTTGCAGTTGTTTCCATATTTATATATTTGCCTTACCACCACATACTTTTTCTGAGATCCAAGAAAACAATGATCAAAAAGGGGGATATCCTATGAGATGTGAACGATGCCAACAAAATCTTGCCACAGTTCATGTCACACATATTCACAATGGAGAAAAGGTAGAGCATCATCTTTGTGAACAGTGCACCAAGGAGACAGAACAGCTCACCATGGATACACCGATATCTTTTCAGAGCTTTTTGAAAGGGCTCCTAGGTATGACGATGGAAGGAAGTCCGCAATTTGGAAAATATCAATCTCAGACTCAATCTCATACTGCATGTCCTGTATGTGGAATGACCTATCGAGAATTTGCTAAAGTGGGTAAGTTTGGCTGTGCAGTGTGCTATCAAACCTTTGGTGAGCGGTTGGATCCTATATTTAAGAGTCTTCACGGGAGCAGTACACATGAAGGAAAACAGCCTCAAAAAACCACGCAAGAGCTGAGGATCAAGCGAGAAATAGTAAAGCTGAAAAAACTTTTAAGTGAAGCTGTGGATCATGAAGAATTTGAACAGGCAGTCAAGCTGCGGGATAAAATCCGGGAACTGGAAAAGGGGGAATAGAGATGGGGAAGTGGTATGAACAAAAGCCTGAACAAGAGGGAATCGTCATATCCAGCCGTATCCGTTTGGCTAGAAATCTTAAAAAATATCCTTTTTCCAACGGGTTAACAACAGAAGAGTCTCAAAGGCTTATACAAGAAGTAAAGGCTGCTATGCTCAATGACAAGACTGCCATTTCTCAACAATTGGATTTTATAGAGTTAAGTTATAAATCAGGACTGGATAAACTCGCTATGATGGAGAGACATATGATCAGCCCTGAGCTTTTAAAAAAATCTGTACCCACAGGCGTATTCATTCACCAAGATGAATCCATGAGCATTATGATCAATGAAGAAGATCATCTTAGGCTTCAATCGGTAACGCCGGGTATGGATATAGAAAAAGCTTGGGATTTGGCAGATAAGATAGATGATGTATTAGAAGAAACGCTAGAATACGCATTTGATGAAAAGTATGGATATCTTACTTGCTGCCCTACAAATGTAGGTACTGGGCTTAGGGCATCATTTATGGTACATATTCCTGCTTTGGAAGTAACAGGACAACTGCGGCATATTGTACAGGCAATTTCTAAGCTAGGAATGACTGTACGGGGTATGTATGGAGAAGGAACAGAGGCACAGGGAAGTTTATATCAGATTTCTAATCAGATTACGTTAGGTCAATCTGAGGAACAAACAATCCAAAATCTCAAAAATATTACAAACCAAATCATAGAACAGGAAATAAGAATCCGAGAAAAGTTTCTCAAAGAACAACCTATCCAATTAGAAGATGAAATATATAGGGCATATGGAACGCTTAGTCATGCTCGAATTATTTCTGCAAAAGAGGCTATGAAGCTTTTGTCGTATGTTCGTATAGGGTATGGATTAGGAATTTTGAAAAAGAAGGCTCCAGAAGAAGGAATTTTTCAACTGATGATGTATACTCAACCAGGCAATCTACAAAAGCGAATCGGAAAAGAAGTAGGATCATCGGGGCGAGATGCTGCACGGGCAACATTTATACGATCGCGCTTATACACCAATGATAATAGTTAATCCCATAAGGAGGAAAAGATATGACGGGACGTTTTACAAAGCAGGCGCAAGAAGCCATTCGTCTTGCAGAAGAAGCAGCAAAAAATCTAGGTCATGATTATGTAGGTACAGAGCATCTGCTTTTGGGCCTTATTAAAGAAGGAGAGGGAGTAGCCTCGAGGGCGCTGACGAGTCAAGGGGTATCCGAGGATGACATAATAAGCAAAATAGAGCAAGTGATGGGTAAAGGCGATGTAGCTGTAAAAGAACCACAGGATTTCACCCCAAGAACCAAGCGGGTCATCGAAGTGAGCTTGCAGGAAGCTATGCGTATGGGCAATACCTATATTGGCACAGAACATCTGCTGTTAGCATTGATGAGAGAGACAGATAGTATTGCTATGCGACTGATTACGAATCAGGATGTGAATGCACAGAAACTGTATGAAGAAATCATGAGTATGCTAGGTGAAGGGGGAAAAGGGAGTAGTGGAACTCCTATGGGGAAACAAAACCGTAAAAACCGAAAGTCAAACACGCCTACCTTAGATCAATTTAGTCGAGATCTGACAGAAATGGCACAGGAACAGAAATTTGACCCTATTATTGGTCGAGAACGGGAAATCGAGAGGGTTATCCAAGTTTTAAGTCGCCGTACCAAAAATAATCCTTGTCTCATAGGAGAGCCAGGGGTAGGAAAGACTGCTATTGCAGAAGGATTAGCACAGAAGATCGTGGAAGGGAATGTACCAGAGATTTTAAAAGAAAAAAGAGTAGTAAGACTAGATTTATCAGCGATGGTAGCAGGATCTAAATACCGAGGAGAGTTTGAAGATCGAATCAAAAAAGCCATAGAAGAAGTACGAAGTGCAGGCAATGTAATACTCTTTATTGATGAGATCCATACCATCGTAGGAGCTGGAGCAGCAGAAGGTGCGATTGATGCATCTAATATACTAAAACCTTCTTTGGCTCGAGGAGAATTGCAGTTGATTGGTGCGACTACTCTAGACGAATACCGCAAATATATTGAAAAAGATGCAGCGCTTGAGCGTAGGTTCCAACCAGTTAAAGTAGAAGAGCCGTCAGAAGAAGCAGCAGTAGAAATATTAAAAGGACTCAGGGATAAATATGAAGCACATCACAATGTACGGATTACAGATGGAGCTTTGGAGGCGGCAGTAAAATTATCTAATCGATATATTACCGATCGTTTTTTACCCGATAAAGCTATTGATTTGATTGATGAAGCAGCTTCGAGAGTTCGACTTCGTCTATACACTGCACCTCCAAATATTAAGGAACTCGAAGAAAAGCTGCAAGAATTGGATCAGGAAAAAGAAGCAGCGATTAAGACAGAAGCATATGAACGAGCAGGAGAATTAAAAACAAAACAAAACGAAATGAAAGAAAATTTAGAAGCCGCCAAATTAGACTGGGCTAATAAGCATACGAAAGCGGATCAAATAGTAGATGATGAAGAAATCGCTGGTATTGTAGCAATATGGACAGGAATCCCAGTGAGAAAGCTAGCACAGGAAGAAAGTAAACGGCTCATGAATATGGAGCAAATCCTTCATGAGCGGGTGATCGGGCAGGAAGAAGCAGTGAATGCTGTATCCAAAGCGATACGGAGAGGTAGAGTAGGATTAAAGGATCCTAAACGACCCATCGGTTCATTCTTATTTATGGGTCCTACAGGCGTAGGAAAAACAGAACTGACAAAAGCCTTAGCAGAAGTATTATTTGATAATGAAAGTGCATTGATTAGAGTGGATATGTCTGAGTATATGGAAAAGCACAGTGTATCTAAACTCATCGGATCACCTCCTGGGTATGTGGGATATGAAGAAGGAGGGCAGCTTAGTGAAAAGGTGAGAAGAAAGCCCTATTCTGTGGTTCTATTTGATGAAGTAGAAAAAGCCCATCCAGATGTATTTAATGTATTACTGCAAGTATTAGATGATGGTCATATCACGGATGCGCAAGGAAGGCGAATTGACTTTAAGAATACGGTAGTGATCATGACATCTAATCTAGGCGCTAGAAATATTATTGCACCCAAAAGACTAGGATTTATGTCCATGGATGATACGGCTAAAAATTATGAGGATATGAAGAAAAATGTTGTGGATGAAGTAAAGAAAACATTCCGTCCAGAGTTTTTAAATCGCATTGATGAAATAATCGTATTTCATCCTCTAGCTCAAGATCATATCAAACAGATCGTGAGCATTATGATGAGCCAGCTGGATAAACGGATTCAAAAAAATATAGGAATCACGATAGAAGCAACTGATGCAGCAGTGCAATATCTAGCAGCAGAAGGATTTGATGAAGCCTATGGAGCTAGACCACTTCGTCGCGCGATCCAGTCTAAAGTAGAAGATCAACTGGCTGAACAAGTATTAGAAGGAAAAATCAAAGAAAGCCAAACGGTGGTCATAGATGTGTCTAATAATGCACTGACTTTTGAAGTTAAATAAGTGTCAATTACACCCTTTTTTCTACAGAAGGGTGTAATTGATAAGGTATGTAGGGTTCAGACATAGACTTTATCATATTACAGTGTACAAGCACGAAGACTACATGGTATAATGGATTAATATACATAAGGTTCAATTATTTTGTCTCATTAAGAGAATTAAATCGAATAATGATG
>CALKRZ010000119.1 GCA_937989765.1 uncultured Clostridia bacterium
TTGATCCATACCACGAATATGTATGGATCAATGCGGGAACTCTTTTTTTTGAAGCTGTTTTATAGATTTATAACAGCAATCGAGCAACTTGATCTATAGCTAGATACAGGATATATACTGCAATAGTTACATATACCGGCCAGTTCATTAATTTTTCTTTGGGTTCCTCAAGGGCTGTCTGCAATTGGTCAAAAGAAATATGAGGCGCATCTTCGATAGAAGGAAGAAAATTTTGACGAGCTACTTCCTCTAATCGCTTTGCATTGACATTGATCAAGGCGTATAGAAGTACAACAACAATAGGAATAAAGAAGAGTGCTATAAGGAGTGTAGAGCCTACACCGATTAGTTTAGTAGTAAGATCAATAGAATCAGAAATCTGAACGAGACTTTGGACTTGTTGCTCAGTGAACATCATGACAATACGTGACAAAGTAATTTGGCTCGCATTGACGATAAAGTGTAGAAGCATGGAAGCATAGATAGAACCTGTAAGGTGAATCACATATACAAACAAGATCCCTAACGCAAAAGTATATAAAAACTGTTGGGCATTAAAATGGAGTATAGCAAAAAGCAGACCATTTAAAATCGCAACTTTTTTAATATCCGCATGTTTATGACCAGATAGGACAACACCTCGAAGAGTCACTTCTTCGCAGATAGCAGGCGTAATCGCTGTAACCACAATCATCAAAAACCAAGGAATAGAGTTAAGCTGTCCTACTAAGGCAGCTACATCATTATTAAAAAATAAAGAAGCAATCGCAGATAAAAACATGGCAAAGGGCTGTATGCATATACCTAACGCACAAAGAATAATAAAGTTCAACCACCCCAAACGATGAAGCTGTAAAACTTCTTTGACAGATGATTTGGTAATACCAAAGTAGATCATAGTAGGAACAATCAAAAAAAGGAACTGAGTAAGCACGATCAATACAGGTGTACTAAAGGTAAATATATGATAAATAGGTGCTAAGAGCAAATTCCCCAAAAGCTGAGTAAGCACCAAAATCATGGCAAATATATTAGCATGAAGAATACGTTTCAAATAAACTCCCCCCGATCTTATAATAATACTTTTATAGTATCTTATTATAGGTTTTATGACAAGAATAAATTGGGAATAGACAAACAATAAAAGAGGACATATGCAGTATATGTCCTCAAATATAAACTTACGATGGATCACATGGATCATTATTACAAGCACATTCAGATTTTGCACGGAGTGCAGGTGTTAGTTCTTCGCCTAGTTCCATATTGCAATTATTATTTTCACAGCATTCCATAGTACAATTGGAATGGCAGGAAGCAGCACAATTTTCATCAGCACATGGTTTATGAGTAGACATAGGTACACCTCCATTTATTATGATGGATCTTTGGTTGCCTTTATAGTATATGCAAATAAAACGGATAGTATTGTTGTAAAATAAGGAATGGCAGTAGATGAATAAATATTTTGGAATAAGTAAGTGATATTTGTAGAAACTACACATAAAAACCAAAAATAAGTCAAAATTATCAAATTAGTGATTGAAGTTTTTTTAGACATATAGTATAGTAATAAAAGAGAGGATTATGAATGAAAGGGGACTAAGTATGGAACAGAATGAAAAAATTATAAATTTTTATCAAGCAGTGAATCTTGTGCGAGGAATTTATAAAAGTGTAGAAAGAGATTGGAGCGAAGGTGCAAGAAAAAATGGACTTACATATACACAGCAAAATGTATTATGGACAGTTCATTTAGAAGAAGGATTGACAGTGTCTCAACTGGCGCAAAGAACAATCCTGCAACTTCCAACCCTCACAGAGCTTCTTAACAGAATGGATAAAAAAGGTTTAGTTCATTTAGAAAAAGATAAGAATGATGCGCGGGTTACAAGAGTATCCTCTACAGAATTGGGCGAAGAATTAAGAAAACAAGCATCCAGTACGATTGACCAATATCCAAAAATGAAAGCAATCTTAGAAAAAGTCGATAGTGGAGAGCTTCCTAATCTCATTGAAGAATTATATCAATTTGCAGAAATTATTATGGATAATGAATTTCCTACATATGTAAAAGAAAGTACAGAAAAATTTCGCCAAGCAAAATAAGGCAACTGAAAGAAAATAACTGGTCAAAGATGCTGATGCAGATTGACTAGTTATTTTTTTGAACTTGCCTAAGCAAACATACAACCTGCTGATCCACAGCAGGCTTTTTTTTAGACTAGAAAAATGTATCCCCACTTATATAAAGGGGAGACTTATGTCCGATAGTTAAAAACTATTTGCATAGGCTATACTATATAATGGGGTTGACAAATTATGGATAGTAAATTATAATAAATGCAAATAGTTTGCATTTGCAGGAGGTAGATTTATGAAAATGCATAAAAAGATAGTGGCAGTAATAAGTATCATGTCGCTCGTGTTATTGACAGCCTGTGCTCAGACAGCACAGCTTCAGGTTGACCAAGCACAGACAAATGAGGGACGCATGACGGTATATGCGGATACATATCCCACGTATGATTTCACAAAAAAGATAGGGGGAGACAGAATATCTCTAGAAATTATAACGCCCCCCGCCGCAGATCCTCATAGTTATGAACCTACAGCACAGCAGTTAGCAGGCTTGGAGAAAGCGGATTTATTCTTGTATGTAGGGCTAGAAGTACAGCCTTGGGCAGAAAAATATGCTCAAAACGCAAAAACAAGTGGAAGAGATAATGTTTTTCTAGTGACTCAAAATATTTCACTCCTAAAATTTGATGAAGATCACGATCATGAAGGAGAACATCATGAGGATGAAGACCATGATCATGAAGAAGAACATCATGAGGATGAACATCACGAACATGAACATGGGGAGTATGACCCTCATGTATGGATGGATCCTATGAGAGCCAAACAGATGGCAGATAATATTAGAAAATACTTAAGCCAAAAAGATGCTGCGAATGAACAGTACTATAGAGAAAACTATGAAGCGTTGGCAGCACAGCTAGATGCTTTAGACCAAGAGTATCTAACGGGACTTGCCAACACTTCAAAAAAAGAAATTATTGTATCCCATGCTGCATTTGGATACTTGACAAATCGCTACGGTCTTCGTCAAATTTCGATCAGTGGTATTAGCCCAGAGGCAGAACCTCAGCCAGCTCGACTAGTAGAATTGATCAAATATGTGAGAGAGCACAATATTAGACATATATTCTTTGAAGTCATTGCAACGCCTAAAACTGCTGAAATACTAGCAAAAGAAGCAGGTGTTGAGACATTGGTACTAGATCCTATTGAAGGAGCAGAAGAAGGACAGGATTATTTTAGTATCATGAGAGGCAACCTAAAGAACTTATTAATCGCTTTGTCAGAATAAATATATGCAAAAAAGCAGCCTATACTCCTTTTGAGGGGCTGCTTTTTTTGGATCTCTGCAAAGGAGCTTATAAAAGTTCTTTCGCAGAGGTTATTTCTGCTTTAAGCTGAAGCTTGATTTCATTTTTTTCATCCCACTTGCGATCTACCACACGTCCAAACATAGTACTGAGTACAGCAAACACAGGCACGCCCAATAGCATACCCAGAAAACCGAAGAATGCCCCACCAATCAAAATGGAGAAAATAACCCAGAATGGGCTTAAACCCGTAGAGTCTCCCAAGATCTTGGGTCCTAGGATCATACCATCAAATTGTTGCAGTGCGAATATAAAAAGTGCGATGGTAACAGCCTGCATAGGGCTACTGAGTAAAGTAATCAGTATGGCAGGAATGGCTCCGATAAAAGGACCAAAATAAGGAATCATATTGGTTATAGCAATAATAACACTAATCAAAAGCGCATAGGGGATATTGAGAAATAGAAGCCCTACAAAGCATATAACTCCGATAATAAGAGAGTCAATCGTTTTCCCGATGAAAAATTTGGAAAAGGCTTGATGGGATTCGCTACCTATGCTGATAATTTTATCTGCCACCTCTTCCTTGAGAAAAGCATGTAACAATTTTTTTGATTGCTTCACAAACCGCTCTTTCTCATTGAGCATATAAAATGCGATCATAAGCCCTAAAAGAAGCTTTGTAATACCTAGGGCACTACTGAGAATGTAGGACAAGGCAAAGTTAAGAATCGTACTAGAACGCTGGAGAATCGGTTGTACATTTTCAGTGATCAGTGCTTCTACTTCACTAGATTTTAGATACGGATATTCATTCGCCAAGTTATATAAGTATACCTCCAGCTTGGACACATTAGTAGGGAAGTTTTTTAGTAGATCCCTAATACTCGTAGCGATTTGGGGAAGCACATAAGCAAACACCCAAGCCGTACATCCGATCATAAGGATATAAATAGTAAAGATCGAAAGTATTCTGCGAAACCTCGAATATCCTCCCCGACGGTCAAATTTACCCAAGATATGCTTTTCTACCCAACAAACTCCGGGATTTAAGAGATAGGCAATAAAAAAACCATATACAAAAGGAGCTAGAATGCTAGAAAGTGTATTAAAGCCTTGTCGCATATTTGTCCAAATTAAGTTTATATTACCAAGAACTTTTTCGAACAATATAGAAAGAGCAATTACAAGAAACGCATATATACTAATTTTGAAATATTTTGAATCCCACTCGATCCGTTTGATAAGCAGCACCTCCGTAGACTTGTCTATACTTATCATACTATGAGTAGTATGATTTTTCTACAGGTTTTTATAATATTTCTCATTGAAAATATTGGATTTTATTGTTGACATATAATATAAAGGATGATAGTATATAACTTGCGCATGAATCACGCACCTTTAGCTCAGTTGGTAGAGCAACTGACTCTTAATCAGTGGGTCCAGGGTTCGAGTCCCTGAAGGTGCATTAGAGAAAGCCAGTAACTACAAGGTTTGTAGAGACTGGCTTTTTTGTTGTATCCCGATAATGAAGATTTATACTACAATAATACTACAACGGCATTAAAATGACAGTATAAATGAATACTATGGAGATAGAATGTATAGTATTATCATATGCAGACAATGTTTACTGATATGAAATATAGACACGGGTAGGTAAACGATTTGTTGACTTTGAGCACGAAATACTATAGTATAACTGTATAGGAGGTGTATTAAAATGTTGACCGTAAATGAGATTGTTGGAAAAAATATTTTACATGTTTTAAAAGAAAAAGACCTTTCTCAAAACTTTTTGGCTGAGCAAATTGGAACAAGCAAACAAATGATTCATAAAATCATACATGGAAGAAAAAACATAACCATTGATGAAATCAT
>CALKRZ010000120.1 GCA_937989765.1 uncultured Clostridia bacterium
GGGCTGATTGCATTTAGGACAGATGATTTGTTCCTCTTCTTCCATCGTATCTTCTTCGATATCGATGGAACTACCGCAGTTGGGACAATCATAGACATATTCATCATCATCATCACAATCGCAGTCACAGTCTTCATCCAAATAGGCAATGGCATCAGACATTTCTTCTATCACATCAATAATGGCTGAAAGGAGTTTACCTTCCTTAGTCGTTTTGTCAATTTCTAACCCATCCGCTAAGCCACGTAAGTATGCCACTCTTTCATATAGGAATTCCATTACAATTCCTCCTTTATAAGCTATTCCAGTTTAGTATGATACAGAATAAAGGAGATTATTCTGGTATATCTATACTCTGCCTAAATATTCTCCAGTACGAGTATCCACTTTAATCACAGTACCAATTTCAACGAATAAGGGTACGTTGACCGTAGCCCCTGTTTCAACGGTAGCAGATTTGGTAGCGCCTGTAGCTGTATCTCCTTTGAATCCTGGCTCAGTTTCAATAATCTTTAGTTCTGCAAACAAGGCAGGCTCTACTCCAAAAACAAGATTTTTATGGGATAAGATTTTCACCATATCATTTTCTTTCACAAATTTTAAAGCACCTTCTAATTGGTTTTCATTTAAAGCCATTTGATCAAAGGATTCAACATCCATAAAATGATATAATTCACCATCAGAATATAAATATTGCATATCTTTCCGTTCAATGTGCGCTTTCTCCATTTTTTCTGATGGTCTAAAAGTTTTTTCAAACACAGCACCAGATTTTAAATTTTTGAGTTTAGTTCTAACAAAGGCAGCTCCTTTACCTGGTTTTACATGTTGGAAATCGATAATAATATATATATCTCCGTCATACTCAATCGTTACACCATTTCTAAAATCTCCTGCAGAAATCATTCATTTTCCTCCTTAAAACATTTATCTTGTATAGTTTAAAGTAAAATCTGTCATTTTTCAATCTTTTTTTTAAAATATATCTGGATCTCAGAAAAAGCATGTGGTAAGGCAAATATATAAATCTAGAAGCAACTGCAAAATCGCGCTCGTGCAAACGATAAGTGTAGTTATAATCTGGGACGCGCTCCTTTGTTGCAGTTTTTTCCAGATTTATATATTTACCTTACCACCACATACTTTTTCTGAGATCCATATATCTATAGTTCTAAGAGTTCTTTAGAAGTATGCGATAAAACTTCTGCTCCGTGGGCTGTCACAACGACTAGATCTTCTATTCGTACGCCACCAAGACCAGGGACATATATTCCAGGTTCTACGGTTACGATCATTCCAGGCTGCAAGATTTTTTCGCCTGTCAAAGAAAGTCTGGGTTCTTCATGAACCAATAGTCCTACTCCGTGACCTAGCCCATGTCCAAAATAAGAACCATACCCTTTTTGTATAATGAGATCCCTTGCCACCTTATCAATTTGTTTACCAGTTTTGCCGGCACAGATGGATTCTAAAGATTTTTGTTGTGCGAGTAGGACAGTATGATATATTTCTTTTTGTTTTTCACTTGCTTTGCCGATCACGACTGTACGCGTCATATCAGAGCAGTACCCTTCATAAACACATCCAAAATCCAATGTGAGAAAATCACCAGAGGAAAGTGGTTTATGGGTGGGTACAGCATGAGGTAGAGAAGAATTGGTGCCTGAAGCAGCGATGGTATTAAATGAAAGTTCTTTTGCTCCATTGTTTCTCATATAAAATTCTAGTTCAAGCGCGATTTGTATTTCTGTAGCACCTGGTATAAGAAAAGGGATGATATGTGTAAAGGCAGCATCGGCAATTTGTGCGGCTTTTCTAATATGTGAAATCTCTACCTCATCTTTTATAATACGCAAGTCCTCTACCATATTCTCTATAGGAATTAATTCTTTTATACTTAATTTTTGTATGTATTCTTGATATTGTGCATAGGTTACTTCTTGCGATTCAAATCCCAGACGCTCAATATGGTCTTCAAGGAGCAGCTGCTGTAGACCTTCTAATACGCCAGTTTGTGTAATATCGATGATGGTAAAATCAGGACATTGGAGGGTAGCTTGCTCAATATAGCGAAAATCTGTGAGTAAACATTGCCTAGAAGAAGAAATATATAACGTAGCTGTGGAGCCTGTAAAATAACTTAGATATTTTCGATTAACCGCTTTTTGAATGAGTATGGCATCTACATTATAGTCTGATAATGCTTTTATAATTTGTTGCACTCTATTATTCATTTTCATTCATCCTTTCTTCTTCAGTGTATCTCATAGAGAATGCTTCTAATGCTAAAAGATAGCTATTGGTTCCAAATCCGCTAATTTGACCTATACATACAGGTGCTGTAACAGAGTGATGGCGAAACTCTTCACGGGTATGGATATTGGATATATGTACTTCGATCGTTGGTATGGAAATGGATGCAATGGCATCCCGCAGAGCATAGCTGTAATGCGTAAAGGCGCCAGGATTTATAATGATTCCATCCACTTGATCTTTAAAACACTGCTGAAGGGTATCTATTAAAATACCCTCATGGTTAGATTGAAATATATCTATCGTAAGATGTAGTTGTCTTCCTCTTTCAAGAATTGTTTGATTGAGCGTATTGAAATTATCTTTGCCATATATAGAAGTTTCACGGATGCCCAAGAAGTTCAGATTGGGGCCATGGATTACAACAATCTTCCTCATATTCATTCTCCTTGTAGTATATCATAAGCGTACACTTAAGCCATCATTTGGAAGTATCGCTCAAGGAAATATTTCATTTTCATAGCGTTCTAGTCGCTGGTGGTATCAGTCACCCTGAGCAAACACGGATTATTTTATTGCGTGTTTGCTTACGTATATCGCCATATTGTCCACAACGGCTGCCCCAGATCGCTTCGTTCTAGCGTACGGAAAGAAGCTCCACGAACTCTATTCAAATTGAAATATTCCCTTTCGCTTAGGCTATCTGCTAAGTGTACGCCTATGTGTAGTATATATATAATATGCAATTTCTGAAAAAGTATAGCTATACTTTTCAGAGCTCTAAAATATGATCTACCACTTCTTCTACAGATAAATTTGTAACATCCACAGTATAATCCTGATATTTTTCATATAAAGGAATCCGTTCTGTCAGTAAAAGACGAATTTTTTCTATTTTATTTTCTCCTTGGAGGAGAGGCCTAGTTTCATCATACTGAATATTACTGAAAATCTGCTCTGGAGATGTTTTCAAATATATAATACTTCCTTGCTGCGCGAGCATCTGTATATTATCAGGATTTTTTATGATGCCTCCACCGGTAGCAATGATTTGATGGGGATTTTCACTGATAGCTCTTATGATTTTGTACTCTAACATTCTAAAATATTGTTCCCCATATTTGAGAAAAATATGGGGAATAGTCATGCCAGCAGTGTGCTCAATCAACTGGTCTGTATCCATAAAACGAAATCCTGTTTTTTCAGATAAAGCTCTCCCAATGGTAGATTTCCCACAGCCCATAAATCCAATAAGCACGATATTTGACTTATTCATGTCTAGGATTTCTTTTAACCATTACAGCAGCTTTAGTAATAGCAGCTAAAGTATCTACATCAAATTGCTGTTGTAAGGTATTAATTTTGGTATACAGTTTCCCTTTAGATGTGACTACATATTTGGGAGGCAAGGAATTTAATGCAATAGCGGCTACATCCATCTTACACAGTTGACAGGTACACATTTGGATATCATTCAAAACAGACTCTAATGCACTAAAAACGATATCCTCCATATAATTCTTTAATTCTTCTTCCATCAAGATCTCCCCCTTAATTAAACTCATATCCATTGTATAATAAAAGTCTCTTAATTTATATAGTAAATTTTCACTCGTCCTGTAGCAGGGAGTGCCGTAATTTTCACATAATAATGTTTTGTTCGCAGTTCCACCCGTCCCCCTTGTGAAATAGTCCCTTTGGGGTTAAATTTAATTTCTTTATCCGAAATTCCTTCTCCAAATTTCACATACGTCATAGTGATTTTAGTATCCAAGGATACTCTTTTATAAGGTTCTTTAAATACATTAGATGTAATAAAATACTTATTATCCGATTTTATAAATTTGACCCAATAATTTTTACCCTCCTTGATGGCTAGACGTTGAGCCATACGTATATCCATCTGCAGCTTTTGAGCGGTTACTTTCAATGTAATTCTTTCTAAGATATGCATGGAAGGAAGCGTAATACAGCTTATGACACCGATCAAAAATAAAGCAATAAGTATTTCAATAAGCGTTAGGCCTTTTTCATTTTTCATAAAACCACCCCAATATATGTAATATTGAGGTATTCGACATCTGGAATCTATTTCCTTTTATTTTCTAGAAAAAATGTAATAATTTTCCAAAATATCCTTTGCTTCTTTTTTTATCTCAGAAGAAATGAGCATTTCATTCCATATTTCATAAGATTTTACGGCTTGATAATAGAGCATATCAAATCCATTTAAGATGGTACAGCCTGCTTGTTCTGCAAGATGAAGAAATTTTGTTTTCCATGGATTGTAAATAATATCTACACCCACTTTCATCTTAGCATAAAATGAACGATCCCAGATCAGTGTATCTTCGATCTTAGGACTCATACCTACAGAGGTGGTTTGGATACATATATTGCCCATAGGCACTTGATCCAATTCCTGTAGGGATAAGGGAATTACGGTTTTGTTGGTACTATGGTAGATATCTTCAGCTAAATGAATCGCATGGTCTTTGGTTCGATTGACCATATAGATCTCTGTAGCGCCTTGTTCAGCAACCATCATTCCCGCAGCCCTAGCAGCCCCACCTGCCCCCAAAATCACCACCACTTCATTCTCTAAGCATATATGGTTTTGGTGGAGGCAGATTTGTAATCCATCTACATCTGTGTTATATCCTATATATCCTTGGTTGGTTCTTTTTATCGTATTGACTGCGCCTATTTTTTTGGCAGTTGGATGAATGTCATATAGGTATGGAATGATCGCTTCCTTATAAGGAACTGTAATATTAAATCCTTGTATATGAAGTCCATGTGCCCCTTGTAGAGCTTGCTCTAGATTATCAGAGAGCACAGGAAAAGGTGCATAGACTAGATTGTGATGAAGTAATCTAGCCAAAGTATTATGAATGATGGGTGAAAAGGAATGACCTACTGGTTGTCCGATGATCCCGTACACTTTTGTTTTTCCATTAATAGTAGATATACAATTCATTTCATCTTCTCTTTCTTTTTATATATTTCTCATAAGCGTAAACTTAAGCCATTACCTTGGAAGTTTCCACTCAAGGAGATATTTCATTTTCATAGCGTTCTAGTCGCTAGGGCTATAGATGCCCTGAGTGAACACGCATTATCTGTATTGCGTGTTCACTCAGGGATATCACCATATCGTCCACAGCGGCTGCCGAAGTTCGCTTCGTTTTAGTACATAGTAAGGAGCTCCACGAACTCTATTCAAATTGAAATATCCCCTTTCGTTTAGGCTATCTGAAAATAAATAACGGGTCAAAGATGCCTAAAGTTTACGCTTATGATATATTTCTAGTACTTTTCTCTCTAGCCCTCGTTTAATTTTTGTGATCCACTCATCTTTTTCACTGATAGGAACGACCAAGATCGTAAGAAGTTTGGCTCGATTTCCTCCGAAAACATCGGTAAATACTTGATCTCCGATGATCGCTGTAGTCTCAGGTGTAGTACCCATCATTTTCATCGCTTTAAATAGATTTCTGGTAAAAGGTTTTTGAGCTCTGTGGATCCCATGTACTTTCAGGTTCTCATTGAATTTAATCACTCTTTGCTCCGAGTTATTAGACACAAGACAGATCCCAAATCCCATTTGTTTTAGCTTTTGAAACAGTTCAATGAGCATATTATCCCCTTTTTCTACATCATAAGGGGCAAGCGTATTATCAATATCAAAAATAAGCCCCTTTATATTTTTTGATACTAACTCATCCCAAGGAATCTTATATACGGATGGAACATATATTTTGGGGAAAAATTTTTCTAACATAGTATACGACCTCACCTATTGTATTGACATAAAATCAATTAGTAGTATTTGCATCTTGTGCTTCATTTATAGATTCTTCTTCAACATACTCCATATACATATATTCAGCTTTGATGATTTTGTGGCTGTTATTAAAGGTAATCACATAGGTATACTGTACTGTATGTAGGGTATAATCTGAAAGCATTACTTTTGCTGGTATTTTAACCATATACTTAGGTGTATTTTGTGATGAATCGATATGGGTACTGATCATAAGAGGTTGATGCACTTCCACAGATCGAATCATATCTTTTAAAGGAATGATCTCAGGAGAAAATTGAGATAAGTAAGCAGTTGGATCCAGTTCAATCTTATCTGTAAGATTTAAGTCCAATGTGAAAAAATTTTCTAAAGAGGTATAAGAAGTATGAAGTGCATTTTTAAAATATTCATAGCCATCCCGATCTAGCCCCATGAATTCTTCAAAGAAGAAAGTGATAACGGTATGATTGATCTCGTCATCTACTTGTACATAAGGAAGCCTCTTTATGAAAGAATTATTTTCCTTTTTTCTACGGTTTTTTTCATGGACTTGTATCGGTGTATTTTCTGTTAAAGATAAAAAAGCAAGTCGTTCATCTGGTTGTTTCTCAAATTCAGCAATATAGGAACACTGCACTAACATTCTATCTAGTTCGGATGAATTATAGGGAGTATCCGTATATTTCCTATAATAGCGAATATCCTCATCAAAGTAAAAGCGTTTATCAAACGCATCTTTTTGAAGCATTTGTGCCTCTGTCACCACATTCATTTCTACAATCAACTTTTCGCCTTGGGTCAAGAGTACTTGATAGGTGCTCTCTACTACAGGACCGTATTTTATAATCGTATAATTATTTAAGTCAACAAATCGTGGAAATGAAAAAGAAGTAGTAAAATAACCAGGTTGTAGATTGCTTTGTAGTGAGGAGGAAAAATATTTTTGGAGTCCATCTAATGCAGTCGTTTTGTATTCTTCATAACTTTCCCAGTATATAGGCGTTACATCCGTAGGATGTTGATTTAATACGAGCAAAGAATTCTCATCTAGCGAATAATATGCATTAAAAAAAGCTTTCAAGTCTGATTGTAGAGGATCAGAAAGTTCAACTTCTTCTTGTGAAGTTGAGGGGGGTGCTTCAAGAGGTTCAATGCTTCCCACATTTTGGGGAAGCTCGATAGAAGAACGATTAAAGGGAAGATCAAGAGAACAACCCGTTAATAAGATACATAGTATACTGCTATAGAGCCATTTTTTTGTATTCTTGTTGGATATCATATTTACCCCCCTATTACTCTATTTCTTTCAGGGAATTCAGTTGAAAACGGATTCCACTGTTTGTATCTGTAGTCACGATCAATGAGGAAGATGGACTGAAGGTTACCTTATTTTTATTTAAGAGGATATCTTCTTTAGGCTTAGTAGTGCTAGTAATGGTAGTATAATCAGCTAGCTTAAAGAGAGTCAAAAGTTTTCTATATACGCCTTTGTCCTTGCTTCGCACTTTAAATAGTATATCTTTATCATATTGTATCGTTGTATCTACTTCTACATGGATACCAGCATATTCCCCATTTTCAAGATCTCTTCTAGATAATGGGGTAGCATGATTCTGATGGCGTGCAATGACTACACCCGTTACCTTAATAGGGTTTGTGCCAGTAAATTGGATTTTACTATTTGATACAATCATTCCTTTGAAATCACTTGATAAAACACGCGAATCTGTTATTTTTAGTACACCATTCGCATTCTTATTTATAATAATGGTGGGCACAGAATAGTCTTTTAAGTCAATCGTTTTAGCCACTTCGTCCATTATATGAATAGGTGTATCTTTGTTCCATACAGGCAAGTTGGGTAGATCAGCAAAAGGTCTCATTCTAGCATGGCTACCTGTTCCAGAAAAAGTAGATTCACTTACTTTATTGTCACTTGTAGTACCAGAATAAAAAATGCCTCTTTTAACAAACATATAACCATCTATACCTTTGAAACGCTCAGGACTTTCAAAACTTTCCCATTTTGATCTAAAATCAGGAAAACTCTCATCTGT
>CALKRZ010000121.1 GCA_937989765.1 uncultured Clostridia bacterium
GTGGCAAGACCCATTCCGATACCATTGACTGCGGCTGTTGTAACTGCTAAGGCTGGACACATTCCAATGACCTGTACAAAAGCAGGATTTTCAAGTATGATACCATTTTTCAATCTCTGGGCGAGTATGTTCATGGAGAGATTTCCCCCCGTTCTTGTAGTATACTATGATAAAATTCCATTGCAGTATTAACTCCTTGCGCAATAGCTTTTGAAGTAATCGTTGCTCCAGTAATGGCTTCAATCTCATGATTTTTTTCTGAGATTCCTTTCACAACTGCCAAGGGAGTTTGAAGAATTTTTCCAACAAATCGTTGAGAAAAGGTAGGATTTTCTGCATTAGCACCTAATCCAGGCGTTTCTCCATGCTTCAGTATTTTGATACCTTGTAGAACACCTTCATTAGATATTCCTACCATTAAATCTATGGGGCCTCCATAACCCTTAGGTCTTACTTTAATAACATATCCTATCAGATCATCCTCTCTAAATCCTGCTGTAACCGATTCAATAGGAAAATCATCGATGGATTCCTCTATATCTCGAAATGTATGCGCTTGGGGTAAAATTTCTTTTAACGCTTGTTCACGGATCTTTTGGTTTTGATGTTCAATAGGGTTCTTGGTTAGTTCATAGGCACCTCCTAAAAGAAGTCCTGCCGAGGCTGTAATCATAAATAAGATAAAACCCATTCTTAGTATATCTTTCATGACTTCACCTCCCCAAAAATTCGAGGTTTCGTATATCGATCAATCAATGGAACGGCTAAATTCATTAATAAAATAGAATAAGATACCCCTTCTGGATATCCACCATAGATCCGAATGATGGAAGTTAAGATGCCACAACCAAATCCCATGAGTAATTGACCCGTCTCTGTAACTGGGGAAGATGCATAATCTGTAGCCATAAAAAACGCACCTAACATAAGTCCACCAATTAATATTTCATAGGTTGGATGGCCTGTAAATAGTCCATTTCTTCCTAAAATCCATGTAAGAACGAATACAGTTCCAATATATGTGACAGGAATTCTCCAGTGAATGACTCTTCTAAACAGCAAATATATTCCACCCAATAAAAGTGCTAAGGCAGAGGTTTCACCGATGCATCCTCCAATACGTCCAATAAGAGCGTTAAAATAATCGGCACTTCCAGGAATAAAAAAAGTTTCTTTTAAGGTTCCAAGCGGGGTCGCAGAACTGATCCCATCTGGAATAATCCATGTGGTCATTTGTACAGGATAGGAAGCAAGTAAAAACGCTCTCGCTGCTAAAGCAGGATTCATAAAATTCTGTCCTAACCCACCAAAAAACTGCTTTACGATGATGATTGCAAAAAAACTGCCTACAATGGGCATCCAAAAAGGTACTGAAGCTGGAAGATTCATTGCTAATAAAAGTCCTGTTACCACTGCACTATAATCTTTAATTGTACTATGACGGCCTGCTAGTTTTTGAAAAAGAGCCTCTGCGCCTATACAAGAAATGATAGATAATAGTATAATCAAAAGCGCCTGTATGCCAAAGAAATAGATGCCTACTATCGTAGCAGGTAGTAGGGCAATAATCACATCCTTCATAATTCGATCCGTTGATGTACGGGACCTGATATGAGGAGATGTGGATATTGTATACATTGTGTGAGACATCAGTATCCCTCCTATGAATTTTTTCTCTTGTTGATAAGAATTTGCTTCTTTGCAGTTCGAATAGACTGCACAAGATGACGGTTAGATGGACATACAAAAGAGCAACTGCCGCATTCTAAACAATGAAGGCCATTATTCTTTTCAACCTGTTTTAATTCATTTCGGATCGCATACCCATTGAGTTCCAAAGGAAGTAAATTCATCGGGCAAACACCTACACATTTTCCGCAGCGTATACAATTCATTTCTTCTGGTCTAAAAGCTTCTTCTTTGGTTAGACATAAAATAGCAGAAGTGCCTTTTACTACAGGTATATCTAGAGAAAAAATAGCAGTTCCCATCATAGGTCCTCCGGATATGATCTTTGCAGGTTCTGAAATAAATCCGCCAGCAGCTTCGATCAATTCTCTATACGAAGTGCCAATTCTTACTTTTAGATTTTTAGGCTCCCGAAGTGCCCCACCCGTCACAGTAACAATTCTCCTCATTAAAGGACGACCACGCATCACAGCTCTCTGAATAGCCACAGCGGTATCAATATTATGCACGATACATCCGACATCGGAAGGAAGTTTTCCAGGAGGGATTTTTCTTTTGGCTGCAGCATAAATAAGTTGTTTTTCTGCACCTTGAGGATACTTTGGTTTTAACATAATCGTTTTAATAGTAGAATGATTTCTTACTGCTTTGTTAAGAGCTTCATAAGCATCCATTTTATTATTTTCAATCGCAATAATGCCTTGGGCACCTGGAAAGATATGAAGCATAATAGAAAGTCCTTCCACGACTCGCTCGGCTTCTTCTATCATAACACGATGATCTGAAGTCAAATAGGGTTCGCATTCTGCTCCGTTAATAATGATATAGTCAATCTTTTTATCCTCTGGTGGAGATAATTTGACATGGGTAGGAAATCCTGCACCCCCCATACCAACTACCCCCGCTTCCTTAATTTTATCAATAATCTCTGATTTTGAAAGGGATCTATAATCTAATATCCCTCTGATACTTTCATGTTCTTGATATTTATGATCGTTTTCAACTACGACTGAAAGTACTTTGGAGCCATTAGGATGAAGCATAGGACAGAGATCTTTTACTATCCCCGACACGCTACTATGTACGGGAGATGAAACAAAGCCTTTTTGTTCGCCTATTTTTTGACCCAAGAGTACAGTATCTCCTTTTTTTACAATAGGCTCACAAGGTGCCCCTATATGTTGAATCATTGGATATACCAATACACCTTTAGGAAGAATATATTCTATGGGTTTATTTTGTGTATAATGTTTTCCATGAGGCGGATGTACTCCTCGTTTAAATGTGAACGCTTTCATACAAATCCCCTCTCTCAAAGTGTGCATCTATCGTATAAATGATGATATATATATCATAATACAATCTGTCAGTTTTCTCAATATTTGATAAAAAATACACAACACGATTGACTGCAAGAGAACGACTTTAGGGGAATATGCTTACTGATATGAAGAATATGGATGGATTTTTTTGTTTTATAGGTTGTTATAAACAACTTATTGTCTAATTTCTGACAAGTTCTCTATTATATATTCTTTGAGCCATTGTACGACCGATAATTCCGAAATCGGAACGCCTTCCAATAGGTTTTTCACCTCTTTTGTATCTAATACGAATTGTCTTTCATTGTATTCATGGGTATAATGAAAATTAATCTCTGGATTTGAAAGAATTAAAGTAACCATCGTGGAAGCCATATCTCCTAAAGGGATCCGGTCAATATGATTATATTCCATAGTTGCTTTAAGCGTAGTGCCGACTCCCACCGTACTTTCAATTTCTACAACCCCGTTACACATTTTACATAAATCATCTAACAGTGGAATACCTAAGCCTACTTTTCGCGTAGTTCTAGATGTTGTAAAAGGATTTCTTACTTGCTGTATAAATTCAGATGACATGCCTTTTCCGTTATCTTTTACTTGAAAGATAAATAAGTTTTTAGTTGTATCTTCTATGATGGAGAATTCAATAAAAATTGCCTCTGCTCGCACACTGTTTTCAATGATATCCAATATATGCAGGGATAGTTCTTTCATATGTTTTTTTCCTCCAATGTTTATGCTAAAGTATCGTAAAAAACTTACAATACGATGCGTTGTTTTCTTTAGAATATTTGCTACTTCATTTTATCGTATCATACAATCAAAATAAAAAGAACATATAATATTTTTCCACAAGGTAAGACTTTACTATAAAACAGATGTTTGATATCATAATTGTATGGATACAATTATGATGCATTCATTTTAATAGGGGAAGGATGTATATTATAGTGTATTATTATATATTCATAAATAACTAGATCCATTTCTGTAAACTAACCTATATAGAGGTGATTAAAATTGCTTAATTTTTTTCCTATCCACATAGATAAAAAAAGTAAAAGCCCGATCTATCAACAGCTAGGTGATGCTCTTCACGATTTGATTGAACAAGAAATTTTAAAACCCAATATGAAACTACCTCCAATCCGTACCTTTGCCGAACACCTAAAGATCAATAATGTAACTGTAGTCAATGCATATAAATATCTTGAGAATAAAGGGGTTGTATATTCTCAAATGGGAAGTGGAACCTATGTATCTCCCTTGCCTATTAAAGAAACGCCTTCCTCTATTTTTCTTGAACAATTGGACTCTAATGAAAAGGATTTAACCACTCCTGAGCAGAATACCATTAATTTTGTTACCTTATCGCCACCCACCGATTTATTTCCAGTAGATGATTTTAAAGCACTGTTTAATACTGTTTTAGAAAGAGATAAAGGAAATGCATTTAATTATCAGGAAAGTCAAGGATATTTACCCTTACGAGAATCAGTCTGTGACTACCTACATCATTATGGGATTCAAACTTCTCCAGATAAAATACAGATTATCTCAGGGGCGCAGCAGGGCATTGATATACTTTCCAAAGCGCTCCTGCGGTATGGAGATATCTTATTTGTGGAGAGTCCTACCTATCATGGAGCCATAGCGGCATTTCAGTCTCGTGGCGGCCGAATTATTGAAATTCCTATAGAAAAAGATGGAATGGATTTAAAAGTGCTTGAGAATTATATGAAATTGTATCATCCAAAATTTATATATGTAATGACATATTTCCAAAATCCCACGGGCATTTCATATTCTGTAGATAAAAAGAGAGCCTTATTGAATCTAGCAGAGCAATATGATACATATATCATTGAGGATGATTATCTAAGTGATTTTACGTATTCCAGTAGACCCATTGTATCTTTAAAGGCTTTAGATCATCGTAATCGGGTTATTTATATAAAAAGCTTTTCTAAAATATTGATGCCGGGTCTCCGACTAGGCTTCTTGGTGCTCCCAAAATCTATTTTACAGAGTGTATTATCCGCAAAACATACTTCTGATATATCGACTTCAGGTATTATACAAAGAACCTTTGATTTATATTTGCGATCAGACTTATGGAAGAAGCATAGTAAAGATATGCAGAATATATATAAAGATCGTTATGCCTGTCTACTTACAGAGATAGAAAATTTGCTACTGGAGTATGTATCATACATACCTCCTGAGGGGGGACTTAGTATCTGGCTGCAATTAAAGGATCATTATTCTATTGAAGAAATATGCAATCGGCTTTTATCTTATGGTGTGATTGTATCTCCGGGGTCATTATTCTCCTTTAACACATCCACCCTTCCTTATATCCGCATTAGCTTTGCTACTGTTGACAATGAACATATCAAAAAAGGAATACAAATCTTTTATGATGTACTTAAAGAATACCAAGAAAACAACAAAAAGGGGCTGTCGCACTAAGTAATTAGTGCACAGCTTCTTTTTTGTATAAAAATAAATCCCAGACTCCGAAAAGTCTAGGATTTATGGTAAAATATCAGTATGCTAATACCAAATATCTTACAAAAAAATTATACCT
>CALKRZ010000122.1 GCA_937989765.1 uncultured Clostridia bacterium
AAAGCCTTCTTCTAAAAGTTCTTCGGAAAGATTTGTATCAATAACTACCGTATAGCCTTTATCAACTGCAGATACAAAGCCGCCTTTTTGAGCGATATCAATGAGTAAATCTTCTTTTGTAAGTTCAATTGTCTCGCCTTCAAGGGATAACTTTAAGGTGCCGTTTGTATTTAGTTCATCCATAGCTTTTGAACCATCAAGTTCCATAAGAGCTGCTTTGATTGCATTTAGAAGTTTGCCATATTTGGGACCTAGAGTACGCATTTGTGGTTTGAAACTATAAGTGATAAATTCACTGGCATCTGTTTTGAACTCTACATTTTTAACATTTAATTCTTCAGCTATGATCTCGATAAATTCTGGAGCAAGAATCTCTGAAGCGCCTACATACATTGTACCAATTGGTTGGCGATTTTTGATATTTGATTCGTTACGGCAGCTGCGGCCAAGTACAACGATTTGAAGGACTTGCTCCATAGACTTTTCAAGCGCTGTATCAATCATTGTCATATCAAAACTTGGGAAATCACAAAGGTGTACGCTAACAGGCTCTGACGCATTAACAGTTTTAACAAGATTTTGATAAATTTGCTCTGACATAAATGGTACAAATGGTGCAGAGATTTTAGCAAGCGTAACAAGTACCGTGTGTAGTGTCATATAGGCGTTGATCTTATCTTGTGGCATTTCACTTTGCCAGAATCTTTCACGAGAGCGACGTACATACCAATTAGATAATTCATCTACAAAGTCTTGCATAATACGTGATGATTCAAAAATACGATAATTTTCAAGATGCTCATCGACCTCTTTAACGAGGGTATTGAGTTTTGAGAGTACCCATTTATCCATCATGTTAAGTGAAGCATAATCTAAAGTATACTGAGTTGGATCAAAGGCATCGATATTTGCATAAAGTACATAAAAAGCATAAGTATTCCAAAATGTACCCATGAACTTTCTCTGTGCCTCACTGACTGCTTCATCATAAAATCGGCTAGGCAGCCAAGGTGCACTATTGGTATAGAAGTACCAACGAACTGCATCCGCCCCCTGTTTACTCAGGACATCCCACGGATCTACTACATTGCCTTTATGTTTACTCATTTTTTGACCTTCACGATCCTGTACATGTCCTAGCACGATGACATTTTTGTAAGGAGGTTCATCAAATAATAAAGTGGATATAGCGAGCAAAGTATAGAACCAACCCCTCGTCTGATCCACTGCCTCACTAATGAAGTCCGCAGGGAAATTTTCCTTAAAGATCTCTTCATTTTCAAAAGGATAATGCCATTGCGCAAACGGCATAGCTCCAGAATCAAACCAACAGTCAATCACTTCTGTGACTCGTTTCATCTTTCCTGTCTTACACTGAGGGCAGTTTAGATATACATTGTCGATATATGGTTTATGAAGCTCAATATCCTCTGGTACTTGATCTCCCATGGCTTTTAATTCTGCGATGCTACCGATCGCATGGCGATGACCGCAATCACATTCCCAGATCGGTAATGGTGTTCCCCAGTACCTCTCCCTGCTCAGTCCCCAATCGATGACATTTTCTAAGAACTTGCCAAATCGACCTTCTTTAATATTATCCGGCAGCCAGTTGACCTTCCGATTATTTTTCATCAGTCGATCTCTTACTTCCGTCATCTTGATAAACCATGTATCTCTCGCGTAATAGATCAGTGCTGTATCACATCGCCAGCAGAAAGGATAGGAATGCTCATAATCTGCTGCCATATACAGTTGATTATTGCACTCTAGATGCTTGACGATCTGTGGATCTGCATCCTTTACAAATACACCCGCCCAAGGCTTCACCGATTCTACAAAAGTACCCTGCTCATTCACCAATTGGACAAAAGGCAGATCGTTGGTTCTTCCTACCCTTGCATCATCTTCCCCAAAAGCGGGTGCTGTATGAACGATCCCAGTACCATCTGTCAAGGTTACATAGTCATCTGCTACTACATAGTATGCTTTTTTACTCACTTCGACAAAATCAAATAAAGGTTCATAGTCCATCCCGACTAAGTCTTGTCCTTTTACTACTTCTAGCACTTCAAACTCTTCTTTGAGCACTGTGCTCGCTAAGGCTTCTGCCAGAATATATACTTCATCCGCACATTTTACCTTTACATAGTTTTCTTTAGGATTAACGACCAAGGCTACGTTAGATGGTAGGGTCCAAGGTGTGGTGGTCCAAGCCATCAGGTACGTTTGCTTCTCACCTTTGACTGCAAACTTTACATACACAGATGTTTCTTTCACATCTTTATAGCCCTGTGCTACTTCATGACTAGAAAGAGAAGTGCCACATCGTGGACAGTAGGGTACAACCTTGTGTCCCTTATATAGAAGATCCTGATCCCAAATCTTTTTCAGCGCCCACCATACAGATTCGATATAGTCATTTTGGTAGGTCACATAGGGGTGATCCATATCCGCCCAGTACCCTACTCGTTCACTCATTTCTCTCCATAGATTTTCGTACTTCCACACACTTTCTTTACATTGTTTGATGAAGGGCTCTACACCGTATTTTTCGATCTCTGGTTTGCCACTGATCCCGAGCATCTTCTCTACTTCTAGCTCCACAGGAAGCCCATGGGTATCCCAGCCTGCTTTTCGCAGTACTTTGTACCCTTTCATCGTTTTGTACCTTGGAATGATATCTTTGATCACCCGCGTCAAAATATGCCCAATATGAGGCTTTCCATTGGCTGTAGGAGGGCCATCATAAAAAGTAAATGTAGGACCGTTTTCTCTTTCTTTTATACTCTTTTCAAAGATGGTATTTTCTTGCCAATATTTTAAAACTTCCAGTTCTCTTTCAGCAAAATTTAGATTGGTTGACACCTTATCGTACACTGTAAAACCTCCTTTTATTCTATCTTTTAATTATTCCGAAAAAAATCTTCCTCTTCTATCAAATGGCATGGAGTACCTTCTAAATATTCGTGTGAGTTCAACCTCCAACGAGTAGTTAATATATTATCCTTTGATTCTCCACAATAAAAAAACTCCTCCATCCACAACAGGACGAAAGAGTATTCCGCGATACCACCTGATTTGACACATCGTGTCCCCTCAATACACACAAATAATACTATGTGTTCCCTGTAACGGGGGAAACCGTCAGACGCTTACTCAACGTTAAAATCTTTCAGCCTGCCACTCCTGGGTGATCTTCCGTACATTTTCATCGGATTGGGCTTGCACCATCCCCAACTCGCTATGCCTTCAAAAATACGTACTTTTCCCATTCTTCGTGTGTTCACCTATACAGTACATTATTATATAAATAAAACGATGACTTGTAAAGGGGCAAAATTATCTTTTTTATACTTTGGGCTAGTAAAATCCTGAAAAAATGTATTTTATTGAAGCATATCCATTAAGGTCAAAAGATTTTAGAATTTCTACTGTTCTCTGTAATAGTCTATAATATATAAATGCGATGTGTTATAATACATACCATATTTACATACTAGGTACCATCAAGAGAGGAAGTAACCTATGAATTCACAAGACTTAACACTACTCACCGACTTTTATCAACTCACGATGATGCAGGGGTACTATATAACCAATACTGCGAATCATGAAGTGGTTTTTGATTTGTTTTATCGTACCAATCCCAGTGGCAGCGGTTATGCCATCGCTGCTGGACTTGAACAGGTAATCGAATATATTAAAAATCTGACTTTTTCCTCTGAAGACCTTGCTTATCTTAGAAGCCTTGATATATTTCAAGATGATTTTATCGAATATTTACGTGACTTTCGATTTACTGGGGATCTCTATGCTGTCCCTGAGGGAACTGTAGTCTTTCCTAATGAACCTTTGCTTCGTGTTCATGCCCCTATATTTCAAGCCCAATTCATCGAAACGGCTTTACTCACGATCATCAATCATCAGAGCTTGATCGCAACCAAAGCGAGTCGGGTCGTATGGGCAGCGCAAGGTGACCCTATCTTAGAATTTGGTCTTCGCAGGGCACAAGGCCCTGATGCAGGTGTATATGGCGCTAGGGCTGCCATGATCGGAGGGTGTGTAGCGACTTCTAATGTACTGGCTGGAAAGCTATTTGGCGTGCCTGTTCGTGGAACCCATGCCCATAGTTGGGTGATGAGCTTTGCTGATGAATTGACTGCTTTTCGTCACTATGCCTCTATTTTCCCCGATGCCTGTATTTTACTGGTAGATACCTACGATACCCTGCATTCTGGTGTCCCTAATGCGATCAAAGTATTTCAAGAATTACTAGATCAAGGGATTCACTCAAAGCTCTATGGGATTCGATTGGATAGTGGTGATTTGGCTTATCTATCTAAAAAAGCGCGCCGCATGTTAGATGAAGCTGGATTTCCTCATGCGATCATCAGCGCTTCTAGTGATCTAGATGAATATTTGATATCTGATCTTAAGACACAAGGGACCAAAATCACTTTATGGGGTGTAGGAACAAAGCTCATTACTTCATCTGACTGTCCTGCTTTTGGGGGTATTTATAAATTATCAGCTGAAACAGGCCCTGATGGAGCACTGCATCCTAAAATGAAGCTTTCGGAAAATCCTGATAAAGTTACGACTCCTGGTATCAAGAAGGTGTACCGTATTTATGAAACTGCTACCAGAAAAGCGAAAGCTGATCTGATTACTTTAGAAGATGAGTATATAGATGCTAGTAAACCTCTAAAACTTTTTGATCCCGCCGCTACATGGAAACAAATGGTCTTAAAAGTTGGGAGTTATAGCATCCGCGAACTCCTAATTCCTATATTTCACCAAGGTCAGTGTGTATATGACTCTCCTTCTGTCATGGATATCAGAAATTACTGCCAGCAGGAGCTTGCCACACTGTGGGATGAGTATAGAAGATTGATCAACCCTCATATTTATCCTGTAGACTTGTCCGATAAACTCTATACCCTCAAACAAAAAATGATAGACGACCTCCGAATTATAGATAAATAAAAACATCCCCTGTGTCAATTACTTGTCACAGGGGATGTTTTTATTTATTTTACACCTTTTAGTTCAAAAAAATCTTTATATTGATGATCTGTTTTTAATATATGCTTAGAAATCCAATCTGCAATAAAAACAATCATATCCATAGTCACCTTTGACTGCACTTCATCAATATCTTGATTTTTGAGCTGAATGACTTTATTTACAAAACTCGCATGTTCTTTTTTATGTTCCTGAAGATGTGCATACCCATGCTGCTCCAATAGGTTTTCTTCATACTCAAAATGCATGAGGGTATAGTCTTCTAACTCCGCTAGCACTAGAATAATATCATCATAATGGTCTTCATTGCGCTCCCTTACAAAATCAAACAATCGAGATCCGATCTCTAGAAGTTTCTGATGCTGATGATCAATCTCTTCTACCTCTACCCCATATTCATTCTTCCATTCAAACATATCACCACTCCTCTTTTTGAGACAGCTTTTCTAGGCATATTATACCATGTTTTCGAGAAAAGTACACTATATATTGCATAGTATACAAATAAAATGCTTTTTTTCTTCATCCCTTTCTGATATAATAAGCCTATACTATCCATTTTATTAGCAAGGAGATGCGTACTATGAAATATACATGTCGTCCATTTTTGCTTTTATTGATCATTTTTTCCTTCTTTACCCTTCAAACTGTCCAAGCAGCTGACCTACAACCTGTCAATCCAGTACAGGCACTTCATTCTATAGGACTATTCCGAGGCAGTGATCGAGGATTGGAACTAGAACGAGCCCCCTCACGCTTGGAAGGTGCTGTCATGCTAGTCCGTCTTCTTGGGAAAGAATCACACGTTCTTTCTACCCATTATACCCATCCCTTTACGGATGTGCCCAAATGGGGAAGCCCCTATATTGCATACCTCTACCAAATGAAACTCACTACAGGGACAGGGCCTAAAACCTTTTCACCTGCTGCTACATTAACCCTCACTCAATACAGCACTTTGGTGCTCCGCTCCCTCGGATATAGTGATGGCGATTTTAACTGGAAAAATGCCCCTGCAAAAGCTGTAGACATTGGAATGCTGACCCAAAATCAATCAGCACTTCTTATGATGAAACCTACTTTTACCAGAGAGCATTTAGGTGAGCTATCCTATTATGGATTAAAAACGCTTATGAAGGACAGCACTAGCACCTTGATGGCTAAACTGATCGAACAGGATAAGGTCATTTCTGCTTCTGCTGGTGAACAAGTCGGACTGTATATGATCACAAATACGATGAAACTGCAGGAAATCATTCAACAAGCCCTGCTCGTACAGGATACTTCTTTACGTATTCCTATTCATGGATACACTGGAGATGTAGAATCAGATTTTAAATTTATTTTTAAAAAAGCAGTGGCGCAAATTGAATCGATTACTGGGATTTCCCCCTTAAGTTCTGGCGCAAAATTTTGGGTGCAAGACAATACCCTTCACATTTCTATTTCTTATACAGATTCCAAAGAAGCATTCCAAGAAAAACAAAACAAATTGGCAGTCGCCCGAAAAAAGGCAGAAGAAGTAATCGCATCTATACTCCGAGACGCGATGTCTGAATATGAAAAATCACTCGCCATCCATGATTACATCGTAAATCAAACAGTGTATAATACAGAAAGTGCCGAGAGTGGACAACTTACCTTTGCAGATAATACTTACTATGGAGTCCTCATAGAAGGAAAAGCTACTTGCCTAGGGTATGCAGAAACGATGAAGCTCATGGGTGAACTAGCTGGACTTGAGGTGATTGTTGTCTTGGGAGATACGGTACGAGATGGTGAAACTGTAGGCCATGCTTGGAATCTAGTACGAATCAATGGGGAGTACTATCACATTGATCCCACTTGGAATGACCCTGTTCTCTCTACTGGGGAACAAATCTTAAGCCGAGATTATTTTTTGATCACCGATGCAGAGATTCAAACGACCCATGTTTGGGAGCGTGCCAAATATCCGTCCGCCACCCGTACATCCCAAAATTATTATATAAAAAACAATCTAGTGGTACAGGATTATGCAGGATTTGTCCAGAAGCTACAATCCGAAGTGTCACAACGCCATCAGGAAATTTCTATCAAAATCATAAATAAAGACGTACATCTGAAAGATTTGCGTTCTATCATAACAAGCGATCTAGGCGTTTCAAGTTATTCAGCCAGCGAAAATACGTATCTGGGGATCATCCATATTACACAGATTACCTACTGGTGATATGGTTGCATCTTATCAAATAGGAGACTAACCATTATTTGGTTAGCCTCCTCTCACACCACTGTGTGTACTGTTCGGTACACGGCAGTTCTCTAGTTTACACCGTTACTTGTCGGTAGTATTTAGATGTGTCATTTTATACTTTTTTATACATTGTCCATTATATTGGATACTATAAAATTATGTAAATTCATTGATGCTAACGTAAATTTAAAATCAACTACATAATCTAATTCTTTGAAATAATTTCCTACTATGAGTAAGTGATTAAATCTCAAATCCACTGGATCACATATCAAAACGATATCCTTGCCTCGTTGCAAATAAAATTCTATTCTCTTTAAAATTCTAGTTGCCACCTCTGTCTCTAATTGCTTTTTATATGATTCTTTGAAAATCTGCACATTTTCTGCTGTAATATGTTTATTTCTTACTGACCGTTCGATAAGACCGTATATTTCCAAAGAAGGAGCCAATATATCAAGATAAGGTATTCCCTCCATCGGTTCATAATGGTAACTTTCTACATAGAAATACATATCTGCAGTTACCTTATTCATATAATCTCTACTACATAATATCAGCTTACTTCTCCTATGACTTAATTGAGTAATCTTATCCATGGCATCAACTCCCTCACATAGTACATTCATCCTATCTTTACATATATATTATTGATATGAAAATATCGTTACCGTAGTACCTATTAGAATCTATAGTAACGGTATCAGTTGCTTAATCATTACTATTTCAGCTGTTGTCAGGTTAAAATCTATGCTTTTGTGGGTCTCCGACTGTTTACACATTGTTGTGGCATATGCTTTAGGCGCTGTGCTTTGCATTTGTACAAATGCCATTGTTGGCATCATGCCAAGCACTATAGCCAATACCAAAATAAAGCCTATACTTTGTTTTTCATGTCACATCCTACTATGTTTAACAAAAATAAAGTTGCTTTTTCAACTTGCATTATAGCGCAAAAAGATGATCAAAAACTGTTTTTGGGGTAATTGCCATCATTTTAGGGGTAATTGCCTATTTTTGTCGAAAAAAACAGCTATCAAAGAGGAATCAAAAAGAACCGTCCCCAGTGGTTATCCAAAAAACAAGCTCCTCTTTGAAATAAACAGTTTTTATATTTTAACTGTCTACCACAAGAGGAGCCTATTATGATTAAGGTGTATTCTCTTACATTGCTATTTATTTTAGTATTTATGCTTGGCTTTACGCTTTACTTTCCTGCATATTAACGGTTAATTAACTGACTTCTTGTCAGTAGATTGCTGATTCCTTGTGCTGACTGGGATCTACTGATGCTTGCCTTTGGTTTTATGTCGCCATTTCCAAACCCTGTAAATATTTCTAATCCTACTGCCGATGCTACATCATCCTTAGCCCATAGAGCTACCTCGGACTGGTCGATATAGTTGTTAAGTATGCCTGTGCCTTGACTATTGCCATCTAAATCTGCGAAACGCGCAGCCCTTGCGAGCATGATCATCGCCTCTTGTCGATTGATTGTCTCCTGTGGCTTGAATTCGTTGTTGCCATACCCTTCGACAAATCCTTGGGCTTTTGCTATCTGTATGGCTTCGTAATACCACTTATCAGATGTTACATCACTGAAATCTGCTGTCGCTACGTTAAGGGTTCCTGATAGACCTAGTGATCTTACAAGCAATGTGACAAATTCTGCTCGGGTAATGTTTCGGTCTGGCTCATAAAGGTTGCCTCCAACGCCAACAACGATCCATCTCGATGCCATGTTGATTACTGTTTTCTCTGACCAGTGGTTGATGACATCGTCAAATGTTCTTGGTGTATTGACAATACCATAGGTTCCTGCTGTAACACTCTTGATCTGTGCATACAGACGTCCGTTAATCCATTTGAAGTTGGTCGGTATGTGATACATATTGCCTTTGTCATCAAATCGTACAGCCGTTGTGTAGTTCTCCATTCCTTCTGGTACTGGTATGCGAATGATGGTGTATCCAAACAGGCTATTATTTTCATATGACGTTTGGTTATATGTCGTTGCTACGTTGAAGTCAAACAGTTTGCTAACGACTTCCGTCCCTTGTCTAGTTGCAGTCTCTGTGATGCGGTTGGCTTTCTCCTGGTCTGTTACCTTGGTCGTGACGGTGACTTCGATGTCTTGTGTCGCCCCTGCTTGTTGGTGTCGACTGTTATTGATAATGTCTTTTAGCTGGGATGAAGGAATTTCCCATTCCATTTCGTCCGTGATGACGCTTATGGCTCCGCCACGTTGTTCGATGATGTCTATGATGGCGGCTGGGATGCTGATCTGTGTTCCCTGTTGTTTGCTGCCATCTTTCTTGTTGAGATCAGCTTGGATGATGATATTTTTCTTATTACTGTCTTTGTCGAAGATATCTTTTATTTTTTCTTTGTCCAGTTCAATTCGCATTATATCTTGATCTCCGTCTTTAACAGGTGTGATAATTATATATGCGTCATTATCTGTTTTTGGAACTTCTAATTCTAGCTTTTGTTCCGTTTTTGGTGGAACGCTTGGTATTGCATCTCTGCCTCGACTTGGTGGTACAACTGGGTCTGTACTTTTTGGTTTATATGCGATGGCGATTGTACTGAATTTACTCATCGCGAAGGTCAGCGTGTGTTTATTAACATCGTAAATAGCTATGATGTTTTCGACTTCTTTGCCGCCTTGGGCGTTTGTGTGAATGTGCATGATTTCATACTCACTTCCGCCACGCATGTTTTGTGGTATTGTTATCGTGATGTAAACGGGTGCTTGTGTTTCTGTAATGACTTGGGTTCTGATTTTTGTCTCGTCGCCTACTTTTTCCTCAATGATTTTCATCATGTTTATATTGAAGGCTACGCTCGTTTCTTTTTGTTGTGATTGAGCTACACTTCGAATAATGTCACCATCTGCTTTTGTTGCTTGTGGTGTGCTGCTGTTATCTTCATCTTCGATGTCCATCCGTATGGTAACGTCACGTCCTGCTTTGATGTCTGCCCGTACATCGATGGCTGTTGTTAGTCCCCATGCATTAATGTCTGCTGCTTTTGCTTTGTCTCTGTTTAATAATGCTTTGATTCTACCTAGGCGATCGACTACATTGTCTAGGTGTTGCCGTTTATCGTTGTCTACTTGTTCTTTTTTGTCATCCTTTAGGTCGTTAAATTGATCATTTGCTTTATCGATGTCTTCTTTCTTATCAAGTGCGAGTTGATCTTTTTCTTCTTCTGTCTTGTTATCAAAGTCTTCTTTTTTGGGTAGCTTATCTATGGCTTCTTCTACCTTGGCAACATCTGTATTGATGACGCTAATGGTGACTTCTTTTATGGCTGTTGCACCTTGGTGTGAGGCTGTCACCAAAATTTTCACATTGCCTTTGCGGGTGACGGTTAGGATATTCCCGTCAATTGATGCTCCGGCGCTGTTATTTTTGGTGCTGTAGACGTAAACGATTTCTCCGCTGTGAGCCTCTGCACATTGTGCTAATGTGGCACTTGCTGTAAGGGTATGTGTTGTAGAATCTTCGCCTGCTGGTATTGTGAGTGTCGGTATTGTAAAATTTAGGTTTTCGATTTTACATATTGTTTCTGTTGCGGGTGGTGCTAACTTTGTGACTGTGAATTCTGTTGTACGTGACGATGTTTTTCCGCCTAGGCTTGCTGTCACTTTTACGCTTATGCGGTATGTTCCCGGACTTGTAGGTGCTATTGTGAGTTGACTACCATTAATTACTGCTTTCGCTGCAACGGCTCCTGCTGTGATTTCGTATGTGTAGCTGATATTTCCTACTAGGCAGTCTCCGATAATTTTTGAGCCACTTGCATTCATATTTATTGTTCTTGATGTTTGGTCGGCTGCTATGGTTTGGTCGGCTATAGCAAGTGTTGGTCTTGTTAGTGTTGCGTTGCAGACTGTCGCTGCTTGTTTTGTTATTTTGAATGTGTGGTTTAGTGTTGCTGTTAAGGTACTGTGATCTGGTTTTTTTGTTGTGGCTGTTACTATGATGTTTGCTTTGTATTCTCCTGCTGTCGTTGGGGCTAGTGTTAGGGTGTTTCCGTTGATTGTAGCACCATGACCCACGGTACTTCCTGTTGTATCTATTGCATATGTGTACATGATGTCTGCTTGTTGCTGTACCCCATTTGCTCTGAATATTGAACCGCTTGCATTTAGTGTTAACTGTAGATTTTGGTCATGTGGTACGATTTGATCACGTAATACTAGACTCGGGGTGCTTAGTGTATACAGAGTTTCTTGGATTGTTATTGTTACTTCGGCTGATGTTGTGCTTGTTTGTATGCCGTTGAATGTGTTGGTTATTATGACTCTGTATTTTCGCCCTGTCTCACTATTCGCTAGTACTGGTGTTGAGTAATTGCTTGTGTTTACGCCTACGCCTGTCGTTACGTTTTCCCATTGGTTGCTATTTGGTGCTGCTGTTTGCCACTGATAGCTTACTGTGCCAACTGTTCCTGTATTTACTAGTACTGTAAGCGTTGCATTTGTTCCTGCGAGTATGGTTTGGGTTTGTGGCTGTCTTGTTATTTCTGGTATTTTTAACCATCTTGCTGTTATGGTTGTATTTTCTGTTATATTACTTAATGGTTTATCCCAGCCAACGAATAGGTGACTTTGTCTTGTTGGCTCTACTGGTGCTGTAGCGTTGTCTCCATGAGTTACGGTTTCAGTTTTAAGCGTGCTACCATTATAGTTTAAAAAGTTTACTATGTAGGTTTTAGGCTCGTTTGGATCTGTTGGATCTACTGGATCTGTCGGATCTACTGGATCTGTCGGATCTACTGGATCTACCGGATCTACTGGATCTACCGGATCTACTGGATCTACTGGATCTACTGGATCTACTGGATCTACTGGATCTACTGGATCTACTGGATCTACTGGATCTACTGGATCTACTGGATCTACTGGATCTACTGGATCTACTG
>CALKRZ010000123.1 GCA_937989765.1 uncultured Clostridia bacterium
ATCGCGCTTGTGCAAGAGGTAAATTTAGTTGTAATATGGGACGCGCTCCTTTGTTGCAGTTGTTTCCAGATTTATATATTTACCTTACCAACCACATATTTTTGCAGAGATCCAAAAAAGTAGTGTTCTACATATTTCCAACTAGAAACTAAGTATTTATAGTTGGAAATATATAGATCACTTTTTGTTTATATTTATACGCAAAGGGTATATATACTATCAGTACATCACAAACATTAGTAAGATATGAAGGTGATCATATGGATACATTGCGCTTTTCCAAAACTTTTCCTAGCGAATTTTATACTGTCAAATCCGTCATAACAGAAATTATGGAGTTTTTATCCTCTCATATCCCTACTTTATGCTCGGAAGACTATCATGATCTAAAGCTCATTTTCAGTGAACTTCTATTAAATGCTGTCATTCATGGAAATAAAAAAGATATCACAAAATTTGTTTCCTTTTATGTAGAAATTACTAAACCTGATTTAGTCTATGCCTGTATTAAAGATGAAGGAATGGGGTTTGATTATAAAGAACTGCTTTCTCCTTGTAAAGTGGAGGATCGTCTATATCTAGAGCGTGGAAGAGGCATCCAGCTAGTATACTCCTTAGCAGATGAGATCTCCTTTACATCTTCAGGCAGCCAAATAAATTTCTGCAAAAGGGTGAATACATAATGGATAAAATTCTCGTAGTAGATGATATGGAGCAGAATGTAGAGTTGATCAGCCGATATCTTATTAATGCAGGCTATAATGTAAGCACTGCTAATAATGGTGCCACTGCGATCAAAAAAGCTAAAATGTTAAAACCTGATTTGATTATTTTGGATATCATGATGCCTCAAATGAGTGGATATGATGTCTGCAAATATATAAAAGGGGAGGAAGAAACAAAATATATATCCATCCTCATCGTAACAGCCCTTGATTCTAAAGATACTCGCACGCGAGCTTTTGAAGTAGGTGCAGACGATTTCATCACAAAATCCTTTGATAAAACGATGCTCCTCTCTAAAGTAAAATCTCTGCTTCGCATCAAACATCTTAGCGATCAACTAAAACATCAATATGCTGAACTACAAGAAACAAACAATGTCTTAGACTATCAAATGAAAATGGCTCGTCAAGTTCAACAATCATTGATAGAAGAATCTAATTTTCAAGTAAATGAAGTGCGATTTAACAGCCGTTATATGCCTGCTTTGGATATCGGTGGTGATATATATGATATTATTAAGCTGGATGAAAACTCTGTGGGGGTATTTATTGGAGATGTATCAGGACATGGCATTTCTGCTGCTCTTCTTACTTCTATGATCAAAATCATGTTTCGCAATCTAGTGACCACCTACCCAAATCCTAAGGATCTTCTGTACCAGATGAATCTTGAGTTTAGCAATATATTTGCTAATCGCATTACGGATGTATATGCATCTGTTTTCTTCGCTCGTATTGATACCAAAAATAAAGAAATATGCTATGCCAATGCAGGGCATGCGCTACCTATGTTTGTTAAGTCATCTACCCATGTAGCATCCGAAATGCAAGCAAATGGCATTCCGATCGGACTCATGGATAAATCAACCTATGATGACCATATCCAGACATTTGAACGCGGAGATGTCATCTTATTTTATACCGACGGGCTTTCAGATTCTCTAAATAAAGAAAGCAATGAATTATTTCTTGATAAGCTTAAAGAACTGCTTTTAGATGTCAAATCACAACCTTCTGAAGAAATCATTGAAATGCTCATCAACCAATTCTATAATATGGATGAATCTGCCAAATACGAAAATGATGATGTGAGTATTATTTTATGTAAAATATAAGTATCTCAGAAAAAGTATATAGTAAGGCAAATGTAAAAGACAGTAGGAATTCCTACTGTCTTTTACATTTCGTGTCTATGTTTTACTCTTTTAAATATAGCAATACTCCTTTTACGACCCCATCATTATCTGTTACCACGTTGGCATTCACAATGACGGCATGTTCATGATTATTCCTATCTCGTATAATTAGCTTCCATTCTGCTCTATTAGATCTGCGGATAATTTCTCTAAGATTCTTTTGCACTTCTTCTCCATGATCAAAATAGTCTTTAATCATTTTTCCAATGAGCTCTTCTTTAGTAAAACCAATCATTTTTTCAGTCTGAACATTAGAATCTTGTATGATCCCCTCTTGACTGACTAAGAGCAGCGCACGGGTACTATTTTCCAATAGTTTTTTATTAAAGGTTTTTTCATACAGTAGAGCCTGTTCCATATTTTTAATCACTGTAATATCCTTTGTAATATTGGTGAAACCAATCAGCTCATTGTTCTTATTATACATGGGAGTAATAATCACATCTGCAAAAAATTTCTGTCCATCTTTCTTGCTTCGCCATCCATATTCTACATATTCTCCTTCTTTTTCTGCAATCTGCAACTGTCTCTCGATCTTACCTGATACCACATCTGACTCTAGATAAATGACAGAAATATGATTTCCGATCACCTCATTGGCTGAATAGCCTTTTAAAATTTCTGCTCCTTTATTCCAAGTAGTAATAAAACCATCCTGATCCATGGATACAATGGCATAGTCTTTAATACTATTAATAATATTATTTAGAAAATCTGTTCTTTCTCGAACCTTATCTTCTAACTCATCATTTAAGTTTTGGATCAGCTGATTTTGAAATTGCAACTCGTTGGATAGCCTTTGGGTTCGTTCATACGTAAGCCCATTAGAAATGGCCATTCCCAAATAGTAGCGAATTACCTTTACGATCTCTAATTGTTCATTGGTATATTCATATATGCTGGCTAATATTAGGATACCTACTAATTCTCCTTGGGTCATAATAGGAATCGTCATCATCGCTTTAGGCTTAATCTTTCCGATAAAAGTTCTACTTACATACACCGTATCATCAGGAATATCCTGTACAATTTTCACTTTTTTACACTGGGCTGCCTGACCAATAAATCCTTCTCCAATGGCAATATCAAATTGTTTATATACATTATTAGAAAACCCTAAAGAAGCTTTAATCTCTAGTTTACCCGTCACTTGATTCAGAATATAAAAGGCTCCCCAGTTACTTCTCGTTCCTTCAATCACTTTGGGAAGGAGTTCATTCAAAAGCTTTTCCAGTTCAATGTTTACAGCTAAAGTATTGGCAATCTTTAATACAATATCCTTGGTACGGTTTTGCTGTTTCATATTTTTGCGCAAGGTTTCTATGGATTCATGTAGCATTTTTACCCCTTTGGATGCATTTGCCTCGATACTAAAGATCTGCTCTCCATCCGAAACCTTTTTAATATTAGCCGCTAGCTCATCCAAATACATGGCTATCTTTCTTTCACTACTCCATCTTACTCCTAGCAGGATACCTACTATGATCATAATATCTAAAACAACCAATAAAACTCCGAAAAAAGGAGATGCGTGTAAATATACACCATAACTGATTACTCCCAGTAGTATCCCAAGGATCATAAATCCAATCTGTATAAATATTGAATATGGCGACTCTTGTTTCATATTATTTTCACTCTCTTCTCATTTTGAACTCTATACAAATGATAGTACTATCTTATTCATGAAGGATGAAAAACTACACTACCTATACCTATAAATTTCGACTTAGAAACTGCAGGATTGGGACTTCTGTTATCACATTTATAAAATTTGCTCCTCTTTTATAGCAAAATTCCTTCATCTCCCCTTGAAAATGGTGGAGTGCTTTTTTATATTGTGACCTTACCTGATCTGACATAACTATATCTTGATATTTATGATTTTCACTATCTACAAGCCGCAAAGCTCCAATCCATTCTGGATTTATCTCCTGTGGGGATAAAATCTGCATTAAGATGATATCCTGCTTTTTCGCTTGGAGTACTTTCAATGCATCTTCATATCCATCTATAGAGAAAAAATCTGATAAAATAATAGAGACTCCAGTTCCTAACTGCATATTGCTTACTTCCTTAATGGACTTAGATATTTTTGTTTCTTGATTCCATGATAGTTGATCCAAAAACTGCATGCTCTCAAAAAACAAATTTTTAGTCTGTATACCCATCTTTTGGGCTGAAATATGTTCATTGGCTGCAAATAAATTCACTCGGTCCATATTGCTCAGTGCTATATAGGTTAAAGATGCCGCAATCTGTTTTGCATAAAAACCCTTATGAGGGTCTCCATAATCCATAGATTTACTGGTATCTATAAATATATTAATACTTGCTTGTTTTTCTTCCATAAATAACTTTAAAAATAATCGATCCGTTCTTGCATAGCTATTCCAATCCAGTCGTCTGAGGTCATCTCCTGCTATATACTCTCTAAAGTCAGAAAAATCAAGTGAACTTCCCTTTGCCCTAGATTTACGTGTTCCGCTATATCCTGCCTGTATATTAGCTTTTACCTTTAGTTGTAAAGCGTCAAGTCTGGACCGATATCCACTCGTGAATACCTCAACTAACCTTTCCATCCGCTACACTTCCTTTAATAATTCACCAATTAGATAGTCTGCTGTAATTCCATCTGCCACTGCTTCAAAGTTCATGAAAATCCTGTGACGAAGCGTAGGATACGCTACTTTTTTAATATCCTCAAAAGATACATTGTATCGCCCCATAAGTAATGCATAGATTTTTGCCGTCGTGATGATTGTTTGAGCACCTCTAGGACTTGCCCCATAGCGAACATATTTCTTTGTAATGGATGGGGCTTGATCCCATTCTGGATGACTTTTTAAGATCAAAGACATGGCATACTCCCCTACTGGTTTTGCAATAGGTACATATTTTGCTACTTCTCTCATTTCTAAAATTTTCTCACCTGTACATATTTTCTCTGGTTCTTTTACTTCAATTCCTGTGGTAAGATTTACTATCTGATATAGTTCCTCTAGTTTAGGAAACTCTACATCTAATTTAAACATAAATCGATCCATCTGCGCTTCAGGCAAGGGATATGTCCCTTCCATCTCGATAGGGTTCTGTGTCGCTAATACAAAAAATGGTTGTGGTAATGTATATGTAGTATTCCCCACAGTTACAGTTCTCTCCTGCATCGCTTCTAGTAATGCACTCTGTGTTTTAGGCGTAGCTCGATTAATTTCATCTGCTAATACCATATTGGCAAATATAGGTCCTTGTTGAAACTGAAATTCACTATTCCCATCCTGTTTTTTTACGATAATATTCGTACCTACTACATCCGCTGGCATCAAATCAGGTGTAAATTGTATTCTTGAAAAATGCAAATTTAATACTTTTCCTATGGTTTTTACTAATTGGGTTTTGCCCAAGCCAGGAAGTCCTTCCAGTAATACATTTCCCCCTGCAATTATACACATAAGCACATTGCGAATCAGGTCTTTTTGTCCAATGATTCCTTGAGCGACTTCTGTTTCTATTTGCTGAAATTGTTGTACAAAGCCTTTTATATGACTTTCCTCTATTTTCATGTAGTTCATCTTCATGTGCTTCCTCCGTAATCAGTAATACGACTTAATGCCGTTACTTTTATTGTACCCAAGTATCGGTTGTTCGTCAATGTATACATGATGATTTGCAGTATATACACAAGATTAATAAAAGATACCTTCGCAGTGCGAAGGTATCTTTTATTAATCTTGTGTATAAGCCATTAATGCCATATGTCTTGATCTTTTGATGGCTACTGTTAAAGCACGTTGATGCTTTGCACAGCTACCTGTAATTCTTCTAGGAAGAATTTTTCCTCTTTCAGATATATATTTTCTTAATTTATTAATATCTTTGTAATTTACAACTGTTACGTTATCTGCACAAAAATTACATACACGTTTTTTTCTGCGACCGCGTCTTTTTTGTAACATGTTTCTACCTCCTTATTCCTTATTATATATCATCAATTTACTTCTTTTTATTACAAACTTTACATGTCTTTAATTCTTTGCCATCTTCAGTTTTGCCTGTCCAAAGAAGTTTTACACCTGTACGACTGCACAAAGGACAAGTGCCTCTCCAACCAAGCTTTTTGATATTATTACCTCTTGTTGTCTTTGCCATTCCGTACCCTCCTCTCTTAAAGTGCTACTCAGTTCATACGATTCAACAATGAAATCATTTATATTCACAAAATGGAAACCTATGCCGTTGAAATAGCTCCTCAACGAAGGTTTCCCTCTCTTGAAACTATACTTTATTCATTTAAAAAATTTATGTTAAAATGGCAAATCGTCATCTTCTAAGCTTTCATCGATAGGATAAAATCCTTCCGCGCCAGCTGGGTTCATTGCAGGCACTGAAGGTTGTCCCTTATGTGTTTCTCCTGCACCCATTGACCGCTGTGATTCTGATGATCCTTTGCTTTCTGCGAAATATTGATCTTCAATGACTACTTCCGTAGCCCAATGCTTTTGTCCATTTTGATCATCCCAAGAACGAACCTGTAAATGTCCACTGACAGCTACCAGTTGACCTTTTTTAAAGTATTTTTCAGCAAATTCGCCTTGTTTTCCAAATGCAACAGTTTGAATAAAATCCGCATCAGGTTCACCTTGACGTTTAAATCTTCTGTTAACAGCTAATGTGTATTTTGCGACTGCAATAGGGTCAGCACTTTGTGAGTATCTAACTTCTGGGTCTTTAGTTAAGCGTCCCATCAATATTACTTTATTCATACCTACAACCCCTTTGTACCATAGCTTATTTTCTATCTTGGCGAATAATCAAATATCTTACAACCGGATCCATGATCCGTATACGGCTTTCAATCTCAGCTGGAGCATTTGCTTCTGCAGTAAAAGCCACAAAGCTGTAGTAGCCTTCTGTCTTTTTATTGATCTCATATGCAAGTTTTCTTCTACCCCAATCATCTACGGTATCTACTGTTCCGCCGAATCTTGCGATATACTCTTGTATTTTTTCATGTGCAGCTTTTCTTGCTTCCTCGTCTAGATTTACATCTAAAACAAGTGCTAATTCATACTTATTCATATCTTACACCTCCTTTTGGTCTATGGCCCTCCTTTGAGAGCAAGGAACGACTTACAATGCAACATGATATCATATATTTACCTATTTGGCAAGTTAAAAATTCAAGTCTCTAAAAAACCATGTGGTAAGGCAAATATATAAATCTTCCAACAACTGCAAACCAGCACTTGTGCAAGGGATAAGTTTAGTTGTAATATTGGATGCGCTCCTTTGTTGCAGTTGTTTCCAGATTTATATATTTGCCTTACCACTAAATACTTTTTAGAACTCCAATTTTTCTTCTGTTTTAGCACTCTGCACTATTTTTTTTACACCCTTTTCAAATTTCGGTCTAGAGAGCATGACTAGATGCTGACACTTTACACAACGAATCCTGAAATCGATCCCCGTTCGTAATATATCCCATTCATATCCTCCACAGGGGTGAGGCTTTTTCATTTGAACTCGATCTCCTACTGTAAAATTCATAATTTTCCTCCCCATCTTTCTAAGAATTATTTTGTTGCTTTTCATTAATCACATAAACTTTTGAGTGTGGATATGGAATTTCTATCCCCATTTCCTGGAAGGTATCTTTGATTCTTTTTCGTAGTTCTCTTTCTACTGCCCAATTTTCCTTTATATTGCAATCTGCATACATGCGGATGACCACTGATGAACTTCCTAGCTCCTGTACACCCAAGATTTCTGGCTTTGCCAACATCCCTGGCACTTGTTCATAGGCGCTCTCTGCAATGCTTCTAATGATTTTCAGTACCTGGTCTAGGTTTTGTTCATAAGAAACATGAATATCTACTACCGCTCGTTTAAATTGCTTTGTCATATTTGTTACGATTCGGATCTCTCCATTGGGTATAATATGTACATCTCCATCAAAGCTTCTAATCCGAGTCGTACGAAGACCTAGTTCTTCTACTGTTCCTGTCTTGGATTGGAGATTTACGATATCTCCAACCCCAAACTGATCCTCTAGTAATATAAAGAATCCAGAAATAATGTCTTTTACTAAACTCTGCGCTCCAAAACCTACTGCAATACCTCCAACCCCTGCTACAGCGAGTACTGACTCCATTTTTACATTAAATAAGGCCAGTATATTGACTATGATGATAAAATACACCGTATATCTCAAAATACTAATCAGAAGTGTGCTCAGCGTGTCTGCTTTGCGGTCACTCATTTTATACTTTTGCATTTTTTTTTGTGTGGAAAAAAAATTGTGTATCATTATTTTTCCTATCTTAACACTTATAAACCCTGCTATAAGTACAAATATGATTGTCAAACTATTTCTACCCATCTCCATCACATAATTATAGACTTGAAATCTAGCAATCCATTCCTTCATATCTATTCTCCTTTGTGTATCGCACCTTTTAATTTTTTACACTAGCTTTTACCAACGCCTCAAACAGTAAGATCTGCTGGGAATTCTGAATCATACACTCTGGATGCCACTGTACTCCGACTACAAAAGGATATGTGCTATGCTCAACGCCCTCCGTTACACCATCTGGGGCTACTGCACTTATTACCAGATCTTTTCCTGGGCTTAAGATTGCTTGATGATGAAACGAATTCACTTTTATACAGTTGGTTCCAAATATATGGCTCAATAGAGAATCTGCTGTAAGTTCTACAGAATGAGATGGATACCATCTAGGCGCTTGCTGCATATGCTTTATCACAGATTCATTTGGGTGCGTGGATAGAAGATCTTGATATAAATCTCCTCCACAGGCCACAGCCAATACTTGAATGCCTCTACAAATACCTAATATAGGAATTGCTTTGGATAGTGCCTTTCTAGTGAGCTCTATTTCCCACGCATCCCTCTTAGGGGTAATAGCACCTACCTGTGGGTGCGGCATCTGCCCATAGAGCTGAGGATCTAGATCTCCTCCCCCTGTCAATAAAAGTCCATCTATATGCATGATGAATTCATCTAGCAAATCTTCTCTTCCACATGGCATAATATAAGGCATTCCTCCTGCTTGCTGGATCGCCTCATAATACCCCCGTGCCAACTGTATTCGATCTTCTTCTGGTGTGATACTTGGAGTAATCCCTATTACGGGTCTCATATACTTCCTCCATCCACAAAAAGTTCTGCACATTGTTTATTATATATTATTCTATAGTCTGTGTCTAAGGTGAAAAAATAATAAAATAAAAAAATCCTATCTCTGAGATAGGATTTGATTGCATGAATTGCGGAGAGAGGATTTGAACCTCTGACCTTCGGGTTATGAGCCCGACGAGCTACCACTGCTCTACTCCGCGATATTATGGAGGCGCCACCCGGATTTGAACCGGGGGATAGAGGTGTTGCAGACCTCTGCCTTACCACTTGGCTATGGCGCCATAAAATCTAGCAACCACTTACTCTCCCGGGCAGCTTCCCGCCAAGTACCATCAGCCGTCTATGTCTTAACCGTCATGTTCGGTATGGGTATGGGTGTGTC
>CALKRZ010000124.1 GCA_937989765.1 uncultured Clostridia bacterium
AGTTATACCTTGTATATCAATATGCATAGGTACTTTTTCGGTTTTGTCTCTTTTTTTATAGATGATAATCACCTCAAAAAAAGTATTTCCATGTTCTGTAAGAAGTATTCACCACGGACTATGCTCCTTGGTTTGCATATACCCTCATTTTTGAATAATAAGTAAAGCTTATAAAATTGTCACACCTCTATTGATTAAGAATCAAAACAACAATGTATCTTGTAGTATCTTGTCGAATAAAAGTATATTCAGTCGAATTTTTATTTTCTAAACTTACCGTAAATTATTTGACATTATTTGCGTAAAAACCTATACTGTATTTATAGTATAATCAGCAATATATATTATTAACTAATAATATTGCAAATTAAAATTTAGAGGGGTTGATCTTGTGCTTAATATAATTATTTGCGATGATAATTCAAAAACTATAGATATACTGGACATGTGGATCAAATCTCTTGTACTTGATAAAGAGTATCTAGATATACGGCTTGTGTTAAAGGCAACACAGCCTCAAAAAATTATTGACTATGTTAACACTTCTACTGCTTCCAATATGTTTTATGTATTTTTATTGGATGTAGACCTTAAAAATTCAATAAACGGCATTATGCTTGCTGAACATATAAAGAAAAAGTTAACCCATGCGAAAGTAATTTTCATCACGGCACATTCACATCTTGGGATGGAAGTGGTGAATAAACACATTGAACCTTTTGCTTATCTAATAAAGCCATTAAAAGAAGAATTGTTCAAGCTTCATCTAGATAGCTTATATCAATACTATCTAAAAACATGCACCCAAAATAATGACGAGGTACTCTCCCTCTCTGCATTTGGAAGAACATATCCTATCAATATACATGATATTGTCTATATTGAAATAGATAGCAGCCACGAGGGCTATGTGATTGTTCATTCGATCAATGGGGATATACAGCATCATAAATCTTCCTTATCTAAATTTATGAAAGAATTAAATAGTATTGTTCCTACATTTATCCCTACTTATAAGTCCTATATTACAAACTTGAAGCATATCACAGTTGTTAATACACTTGATCGAACCATCACTCTATGTACTGGCCAAACTATAAACCTATCTAGGGATAAAGCCATACAGCATCAAATTGAAGCTTATATTGCAAATCATCACACTACACTATACTAAATATTATGAGGTGATTGGATGAAAGAAGGTTATCAAATCTTTATCCAAAACTATTTTACAGCCCTAATCGATTTATTTATTTTTAACTATGTTTTAAAAAACAAGTATAAATTGCATTCTCCTATAAGAGTTCAGCTCCTATATTTTGTTTCTGCATTTTTATATGTGTTCGCCATGAATGCAAGAAATCTATGGCATCATTTACATATACTGCCCTATATAGGTATTCCTCTACTGCTCTTGATTGTAAGCACGTTTATTATAGATGCGCCCCTTTCAGTTGAAACCATAAAAGTATTATCGAGAAAGATATTAAAATTCTGTATTATTTTACTGTCCATCCATTATATTGGAGTTCCTATCATTTGCTATGCATTTCATATCTCAAAAGAAGCGATGGTACTTGGAACTATTGAATATTTAATCGCAAAGGTTATGCTCTCTTCGTTCTTAATTATCATTTTCTATTTTATGAAAAAGCTCAAACAAAATAAACTACTTCTTAAATCTAAACATTCTGTGACTTCAACGCTCTATGCTCTTGTTATTTTGTTACTCATCAATATGGAGTTATCTATGATTCTTCAAATGCATAGACACTTTAGTGGTTATTTTATATATTTTCTTCTGTTTTTAATACTGATCTATCTATCCATCGTGGCGTTATTTGGATATATGGAAAATAATCTTACTAAGCAAAAACAAATTTGTAATGAGCAGCAGGAATATATTCAAAATATAGAAACCATCTTAAGTGGATATAGGCGGATGAAACATGGATATAAAAATCATATCTTTGCTCTATCAGGCTATATCAAAAACAAAAATTTTGAAGGTCTTACACAATATTTTGATATCTTTTTAAATGAATCTGCGGATTTGATGAAAGACAATTTGTCGACGATTACCAAGATCAAGAACCATGCGATTTTTGGTATGCTTGCCTTGAAGATTAATCATGCAGAGCAGATTAAGATTAATATGAATATAATTATCAATCAAGATATCACTTTTGATCAATTAGATCATCTGGTTATTTATGATCTGAACTTTATACTGGGTAATTTTTTAGATAATGCAATATTAGCTACATTGAAAGCGGATACTCCCTACATTATTCTTTCAGTAGAGCAAAACGAAGAGGCGCTCATATTCGAGATCAAAAATACTTATACCCACTCCCAAAACAAGAATCTTCGATTTGACTCGGGAAAGGGACTTCAAATCATCGATGAAACACTCAAAAAGTATTCCTTTATGATCAATAACCATAGGCGGGATGAAACCTTTTTTACACAAGAGTTAATTCTTCAGATGCCTAATAACAAAAAGACACTTATAGGGTAGTGTCTTTTTTTGTTTTATTTATATATATTTGCACTTTATCTGTCGATAAAGTGCAAATGTTACATTTTACCGATTTTAAATGCATTTTACCGACAATTCATTGTATCCCTTCACAAAAGCATCTACTATGTTCACATAGAAGTACTCTTAGAAAGGAGTAGTGAGTATGGAAGCTGTTACTTGTTTTGGACATTTTGATGATACAGAAATCAAATGCACACTTGAATGTAACTGGATAAATTCATGTAAGGAGGTCAAAAGAATTCGAATTGCAGTTGAAATAGATCTCTTAAGTAAAAAAAATAATATACATACTGAGCTTCAAAATGCACCCACTATTATAATGCCAGACGAACAATAAAAAACCAAAATTTAAGGAGATGGATTTATGAAACTAGGTACAAAAATCATTACGGGTTTTATCATTGTTATTTCTCTTGTTTCTTTAGTAAGTACGATTGCTATTTTCAGAATGAACGAAATTAAAGTTGCTTCCATAAGAATGGACTTGGAATATATTGCTGAAGCCGATATTGCTTTTAAAATAAGAGCCGATATCACAAATTCACGGTATCAAATGCTATTATATGCCTATTCTGGTAATATTGAATATGCTACCGAAAGCAAGAGGTTGTTGGTGAAAGCCTATGAGGGAATTCACCAAGGACTTGCATTATCTGAAAAATATCCTAATCTTGTTGTATTAAAGCAGGAAATGGACGAATTAAACGCTCAAATTAAAGAGTATGAAAACTTAGCCTTGCAAATCGAAAATATCAACATTGATAATAACCAAGCGTTACTGGATAGATTTACTACTGTAGGATTACACCTTACACAAATAGCAGATAAAACAGCAAATACAGGGATGACTAGAATAAAAGAAGAAAGCGCTAACTCAATTACTAGCATCAATACTTCTGTGACCATCATTATCATAGGACTTTTGGTTTCTTTACTCATCAGTGTATTCATAGCGCTTTATATTTCCAAGAAAATCGTAAGTCCCGTAAAAGAAATGCAAGCCATCATGGAGAAGGCAGAACAAGGTGATTTGACCGTCATAGCAAAGATAACCACGAAAGATGAAATCGGACAATTGGCAGAAAGTTTTAATAAAATGCTAAGAGCTCAACGTGAATCCATCCTGTCTACTGTACAAACTGCCTCTACTGTTCAGTCCTCCAATCAACAGCAATCTAGGTCTATGCATGAACTCACGATCACGATGGATGAAATGGCTCGAAGTGTAACAGAAGTTGCAAACAATATCTCCGATATAGCCACGCACATGGATAATGTATCAAATTCTGTAGGAGACTTGAGTAAGACGATTGAAGATGTAGCTGAATCTGCAACTGAAACCTCCCAAACAGCATCGGATGTAACACAGTCTATTGTAAGGATCGTAGAATCTATCGAAGCCATTGCCGAACATAGCAATACGGCAAAGGAAGAAGGAAATAGAACTGTCGAAGTAACCCATCAAGGAAAAATAGTCGTAGATGAAACAATTCATGAAATGAACAAAATTGATACTGCCATGAAATCATTACTAGAAGCCATACAAGGTCTGGGCAAATCATCCTCACAAATCGGGGATATCATCAAAGTGATTGAAAACATCGCTGAACAAACAAATTTGCTGGCTCTGAATGCATCTATTGAAGCAGCAAGAGCTGGAGAGCACGGAAAAGGCTTTGCTGTAGTGGCAAGCGCCATCAGTACGCTTGCAGAAAAATCTCAGGATGCTACCAAAGATATTACTAACCTAATCAAGAATATCCAAGAAAATGTAATCGTAGCTGTGGATACAACGAAAGATGGTGTAAAGCAAGTAGAAAATGGTGTGAAAATGGTGAATTCTACGGGGCAAGCTCTAGATAATATTTATACCGCAGTACAATCCACCGTTGATTTGATTACAGAAATTGCTTCCTCCACAGAATCCCAAACCCAAATGAGTGCCTCCATTTCTAATGGTGCTAACAAGGTCAATGAACTTTCAAATCAAGTGTCAACTGCTGTAGAAGAACAACTTGCTACCATAGAAGAAATCGTCAAGGCTGTATCCAATGTAAGTGGATTAGCACAATCTGTGGCGGGTACATCACAGCAACAATCTGCAAGCAGCGAAGAAGTATTTTCTACTACACAAAATGCTGCAGAACTCAGTAAAGAAATGGAAAATGGAGCGACTATACTGCTCAAATTACTATCAAAATTCAAGGTTTGATAGGGGGTTCATTATGGAATATATCATATTTAATTTAGCTCAACAGAATTATGCTGTACCTGTTCAAAATGTGCAAGAGGTTGACTTATTTTCTACGCAAGCACTTGCAGAACTGCCGCAAGTGCCCGATTTCATAGAAGGCGTCATGAATCTTAGGGGCGATGTCATCCCGATCATCAATCTTAGAAAACGTCTGAAAATGAAGCAGACTGACACTGAAAAAAGAATTGTCATTCTCAAAAAGGATCAAGTAGCAGGCATTTTAGTAGATACTGTCTACCATGTAGTCAATATAGAAGAAATAGAAATACAGTCGCCTCCAGAAGGACTTGAAAATGCCTATGTTACCTCCGTATGGAACAATAATGGAAATGTAGTTTTTTTACTAGATATCCATAAAGTTTTATATTTTAAAATAGATAGTGAAACCAAAGCAGGTGATGTGGCATGACACAAAATGAATATATAGCACTTTTTCTCCAAGAAGCAGAAGAACAAATCGATCATATCGAAAATCATCTGATTACCTTAAAAGAAGATACGAAAGCAATCCATGAAATTTTTCGTATGGCGCATTCTTTAAAAGGTTCTGCGGGCATGATGGGACTAAAGTATATGCATGATCTATCTCATAATATGGAAAGCCTACTATCCGATATTCGTGATGATAAAATAACTGTTTCTGATGAGATAGAGCTCGCATTATTAAAAGCCTTAGATCAATTACGCTATATGCATACTTGTTTTGTAACGGATCCATTAAAAGCAGAGCTCTGTGCTTCAAAATGTACCGACTGCCAGATTATCAATGACCAAGTCATACAGCAAATCAAGGATATTCTAACTCCAAAGCACTCTGTTTACAAAATCAAAGTCTATATGTCTAAAACAGCACAGATGAAATCAATAAAAGCATATCTTATCATGAATAATATCAAAGATGTTTGTTCTAAGATCCTAGAAGTGACCCCCCAAGACTATGAAACACGGGCAGATAATGAGTTTCCCAATGTATTTGAAATCAGAATAGAATCTATTCATGAAGAAGATAAGATTATGAACACAGTAGATAGCGTCTCTGAAATTGACAAGATAGAAGTTGCCAGAGAAGAAGAGAATGAACAAGTAGACAAAAAAAATATTTCTAAAAGCAATCAAGAAGAAGCTTTGATCCCCACTGCATTGATACACAATATTCCTGAAGATCCCCAAAATCAAGAATTTAAAATCAAGACATCTGCAATGCATCTAGACCCATCAACTACGAGTCATAAATCAGATACTCCTCAGGCACAACCTAGCAAAAAAGGCAAATCAAACATCCGTGTTGACATGGACAAACTGGATACCTTGATGCGATTAGTGAGTGAATTTGTGATTGAAAAAGAAGCCTTGAATCAAATGGGCAAAGATTTAAAGCGAAGATGCAAAGGTGATAGTATCATTTCCAGATTAAACGAAAGCTTGGCAAAGGTAAATTATATTGGCTCCGAGTTGCAAGAAACTATTCTTTCTACTAGAATGCTTCCCTTAGAACAAGTCTTCAATCGCTTCCCTCGTATGATTCGGGATCTATCTCAAAAACTAGGCAAAGAGATCGAGTTTCATATGGAGGGTATGGAGACGGAAATTGATAGAAGTATTACGGAGGAATTAATTGATCCTATTACACATTTGCTCAGAAATAGTGCGGATCATGGGATCAAAGAAAAAGGAATTATCTCCCTTACAGCGAAACATACAGATGGTAAAGTAGTGATAAAAATATCAGATACGGGGAGAGGTATCGATCTAGATCGAATAAAGAATAAAGCAATAGAAAAAAACTTAGTTTCCTATGAACAACTCTCTGCAATGTCAGATAAAGAAATCGTAAATTTGATCTTTAAACCTGGGTTTTCTACAGCTGAAACAGTTACAGATGTTTCTGGCAGGGGTGTAGGATTAGATGTAGTAAAAAACAATATTGCTAAACTCCATGGCACAGTGGATGTAAGTACACAAGTAAATCAAGGCACCACCTTTACGATCAAATTGCCCCTCACACTTGCCATCACACAAGCTATGCTTGTAAAGGAACAAAAACATATTTATGCCATTCCTGTAATGAGCATTATTGAAACAGTACGTATCTTGGAAGAAGAGCATGAGAAATTACAAGATGTGAATGGATTTGAAATGTATCTATGGAGAGATCTCGTGATTCCAGTGATTAGGCTCACAGATGTTTTCAACTTATCAAAGGTTCCACGGGATAAAGATTTTTTAGTGATTGTAGGGATCGCTGAAAAAAGGATTGCCTTTGCCGTTGAAAAGTTAATCGGAACACAGGATATCGTGATCAAAAGTGTAGGTAATAACCTATTAGAATTAATGACAGGGATTTCAGGTGTCAGTATCCTTGGTGATGGTAGCTTTGCTCAGATCATTGATATAGACTCTTTACATCAATATTGGCTCCAAAGCAGAAAAGAGGGAAAATCAGCATGAAATTAGGATTAAAGTCAAAGATGATTTTAAGTTTTGGTGGCATAACCATTTTTGTCATGTTAGTTATCTTTTTGGTTACCGATGCACTTACAAGTAATCTTGCTAACACATTGATTACAAAACGGTTAACTATCGTATCTGATTTAAGTGCAGATATGTTTGACCATCAGTATGTTGGAGCGTGGAATAGTAAAAACGGACAGTTGTATAAGGGCGAGTACTTAATGAATGGAGAAACAGATATCATGGATGCTTTAAGAAAAAGTGCTGATGTATCTGCTAGTCTTTTTATAGGTAATAAACGAGTTGCTACTTCTGCTCTGGATTCAAATGGAAATAGACTTATTGATACAGAATTAAGTAAAGCTATAGCAGACGTAGTTTTAAAGCAAGGGCAAACATACTTTGGATATGCAATGGTAGGGGATAACGAGTTTAAAGCAATCTATGTACCCCTTAGAGATACAAATAGCAAGGTAATTGGTGTCAAAGGTATTGGTGTATCTTTAGAATTTATAAATGATACCATCCATACGATGCGTATGTGGTTACTCATCATTTTCGCACTAGGATTAGCTTTTATTATCACTATTTCTTTTGTACTTACTAATGTAATCACTAAAAAAATATCCCATGTGTTACTTTTTACTGAAAAGCTTGCAAAAGGTGATTTGGCAATCAAAATAAATAATACTCATACATCCGATGAGATAGACCAAATGACGCATATGCTTGATAAAGCAAGTAGTGGAATCAATACTATCGTCGAAACAATCAAAATAAGTACGACAACAATTATAGCCTCCTCTTCTCAAATAGCTACTGCCACAGACCAAGCAAACCAAGGAATGCAAGACGTAGCACAAGCAATCGCAAATGTAGCTGAGTCATCTCAAACCAATGCTCTGACAATTGATATGGTAGCCAATAAAGTAGATGAAATTTCCACTAACTCAAAATCTATTTCATATGAAACACTGCAAGCCAATAAACTGGGTGAAAAAGCTGTGTTTAGCGTCAATTTTGGTGCTAAAAAGATAAATGAGATTACTGAATCCATTCAAAGCATTGATGTGGCTACAGATGAAGTCACACAGACGATTGAAACCTTAAAAGTTTCATCAGTCCAAATAGGGAGCATCGTGGAACTCATTACTACCATCACAGATCAAACGAATCTTCTAGCACTCAATGCAGCTATTGAAGCAGCTCGTGCTGGTGAACATGGACGTGGGTTTGCCGTGGTTGCTGATGAAGTACGGAAATTAGCTGAACAAAGCAAAAAATCAGCAGAGGCTATCACAGAGCTGATTGTCAAGATTCAACAAAATGCTGAAAGCACTGCTAAAACAGTGGAAAACGAAAGAATTTTAGTTAAAACAGGCGTACAAAAAGCAGAAGAAACCAAAAGAGCTTTTGAAGAGATCCTAAATACAATAACACAAACGTCAAATAAGATTGAAAGCATCAATCAATTTGCTCAAAAACAGAGTCAAGCATCGGATGAAATCACCAAAGCCATTTCAAATGTATCTGCAGAGATCCAGTCAACTGCCTCCGCAGCACAAGAAATTTCTGCATCCACACAAGAACAGGCTAGTATGTTCGAAGAGATCGGTGCTACTATTTCAGAAATGGAACAGCTCGCAAATGGACTAAGCCAAATGGTATCAAAGTTCTGTCTTACCGACGAAGAGTGTTCATCAAGATATGGGGAAGGATGTGCTTTGTAATGAGAGAAAAAGTAAAAAAAATTATTAGAATGTACAAAAAATGGTCTATAGATGTGCTCAATAGAGCCACATCAAAAAACGAGTTTGATATTCTTTTCACCGAATCTGGTTATATTCAGCTCCTTTTACTTCCGTCATATGAACCTTGGATGATTACAAATATATCATTAACAAAAAATTTATTTTTAGATATCCATGATATTATAAATGAATTATCTATCTCCATCTACTTTAAAGATACAGACAAGACACACATTCTTTTATATAAGTTCGAAGAGGATTCTGAGATGATCTTGGATATTTTGCAAATTATATATGATAAATTTTGTGAACTTGAAACAGAAACAAACCATTCAAGGAGATATGCCTATGCATAAAACATGGTCCCATTGCGAACCGTTTGATGTAAAACGAGACTTAGAATATGCCATAGAATATCATCAATTTGAAGTGTATTATCAGCCACAAGTATGTATAGATTCCGAAAGAACAATTGGCTTTGAAGCTTTGGTGAGGTGGAGGCATCCTTTTTTCGGGATACTCTCTCCTATCTCATTTATACAAGAAGCTGAAGAAACTGGTTTGATCGTAGAAATCGGAAATTTTGTTTTACTAGAAGCTTGTAGACAGTATCAGGAATGGATTGATTTGGGGCTTAAAATACAAACTATTTCAGTAAACGTATCAGTAAAACAACTCCAAAGCAACCATTTTATATCCTTAGTAAAAAACATTATCAAGCATACTAAAATACACCCCTCTGCATTGGAATTAGAGATTACAGAGACCCAGACAATAGATTCCATTCACAATGTTCATAGTCTATTTAAAAATTTAAATGAGTTAGGTGTAAAAATCGCGATTGATGATTTTGGAGTGACATACTCCGCTCTAAGTTACCTTAACTATGTAGAAATAGATACCATTAAGATCGATAGATCCTTTGTTATCGACATAGTCGACAACCCTAGGAAAGTTTTACTCCTATCTGGAATCATTAATCTTATTAAAAACCTAGGATATAATATCGTGGTTGAAGGGATTGAAACGGCAAAACAATTAGAGATTATCAAACTTTTAATGAATCTCACCGATAATTTATCTAGCGAGATTGTAAAACATAGTATTGAAATGATGAGTAGTACTTGCTTTATACACAAAAAAAGTACAGTTAGTATACAAGGATATTATTATAGCAGACCCGTCTCCGCATTCAATATCCATTCTAACCACAAAAGCTCCTCTTTCATATCCGCTTAATAGCGGATTTTTTCTTATGCTTTATAAAACAAAAAAACTCCCTTAATCTAGGAAGTCCTGCGAGTGTATCATGTACTTATGCATGATTTATTTTATTATATCGGTTTTTTTACAAAAGTAAAAGTATGTTTACTTATTGGCAGTCTGATCACAAACCTTGTTCCCTGTTCTTCTCTGCTCTCCACTTTTATACTGCCTCTATATCTTTGTACGATTTGCTTTACAGTAGCAAGACCATATCCATGTCCTTCTCCTTCTTTGGTTGTATATCCCTGTTCAAAGATTTTATCATATAATTCCATGGGTAACACAGGGTAGGAGTTTCCTATCGAAATAGTATAAGAATTTGTTTGTTCATGGATCTGGATACTAAGAATTTTTTCCTCTTTAGCACACTGTTTTAATTCATCAATCGCATTATCCAATAAGTTAAAGACTATCTTGCATAGATGAATCGAGTCCATCTGTAAATCTTCCATCGATGTCCCTATGTCCAAATCCACTTGAATACCTTCACCTTCTGCAATCGCACACTTTCTATACAAGGTAGCTGCTAGCTCCACATTGGCAATCTTCGTAATAGAAAAGCCTTCATCTGCATGATCTGCCACTTTATAAATATACGCCAATGCCTTATGTGCTTTGCCTAACTGGATCATGCCACCGATCACATTTAATTGATTTTTGAAGTCATGCTTTTGAGCGTGTAGTGCATGGATTACTTCTTGAGAATGATTTAATTTAAGTATGGCTTTTCGTTCTTCTTCAATCATTCTCATGATACCGCCTACTAGATAGATCGTACTGCAAGATAACAGAACCATTACTACATACGTAATAGCTGAATAATCCAACTTCATTATATCTGTCCATGCATATAATCGTTCATGCAAGAACAAGAATCCTATCATATTTTGCAAGAGAACTAAAATAATAATTATATATGCTTTTGTAGAAAGTTTCATTATAATCCCTACATTCAAATGTTTTCTGCTAAAATATTTATGTTAATTAAGGTGATCTTTTTGATATACACGACTACAAACAGAAGTATTAGAGGCAATAAATATATGACTGTCCCTATCAAAAATGCATGAGGCAAAGCAAAAAGTTTATTTACATCAATGCCTAAATAAGTCAAAAATGGGATTAAAAATACAGTTTCTCCAAACAGTACTACTGCTATATTAATAAGCGTTGCAAGTACTCCATCTAAAATACTTTGTTTCCCAATATATTTAAAAAGCACTACCATAAAGATCATGACAAAAAACAGATGTGTACCCAACTTGATCCCCAACAGCATATATGTTTCACGTATTCCATACACAAAAGATGAATACAAGAAAGCAATTGCTATGAGTTTTACTATCTTCAAGCGAATCCCGAGTACACCGAGTCCTACTCCTGACATCAAGAAACCTTCTACGGCAGCACTGAGCAATCTTTCAAAAATCATCTTGGATTCGTCCTCTCTTCCGTATCTTATCACAAATAGATTACCCTTCCGCTAGTTTGCCCGTATAGATTTCAAACTTTCAAATAGTAAACCTGACAGTTTGAAGTCTATAAACTATTTGGATTGTAATTGTTCTGGCAGTTGTGGTTGATAATTCATCACAGCACATGCCGATGCAGCACTTGCAAATGCAAAAAATGTTAATGCAGCTACTGAAAGTTGTAATGCTTTGATTCCTAGTCTTTTTAACATATACGATTCCTCCTTCCCAAGATGATATCTATTACCATATCTGCCTTGTGGGAGATATAATAACCTGCTTTGGTAAGACTAACACTTTGATACAAGATCCCCATAGAAGTCAATAAAATGATACGAAAATCTATATTCAAAAGCCCATAGATAGTCAATATATATATCCCTGTTATGCCTGAAAACCATATACATACCACCACCAATGATTGCTTTTTGAACTTTATTTTTTCTTTTATACTCACAATGGGCTTCTGTGGTGTGTCTGCTGGCGCATATTTACTCATCGCCCACATAGCAAAGAAAAACACACCCATTGCCATGGTAAAAAGGATCTCATTGGATAAAACCGCATACCTTGCTACAAACCCCAATCCAATGCTCACCATCGTTCCATAGATCGTACAATTTCGCGCTGAAGCACAATGAGCCCCTCCAGATACAGATCGCAATATAGCATTACTCACCATGATAAGCAACACCTCATAAAAGATCCCTACTACAAAAGCGACGCCTAAAGCAACAAGAAAGGATACAAGGGTACTGATGACAACTTGTAGCGAATAGCGTAATATAGCTTCTTGGTCTTGTCCTATCTTTAAATTTTTTCTGTACGCAGACAATATCCTATCAATCAATCTTTCCACATGGTTCTCCTCTTTTCAACGATATTTATACAAATTTCACTGTACTTATAGTATACAAAATTTTACACAATTCGTCAATATACTTCGACGTTTCTTTTAGAAAACAATGAACTGTTTAAATTTACTACTACATTTCATCTTTCCTCTTATTATAGCCATTGATCTTCTCATATTCTTGATCCATATCTTGAAAAGTACAAAGCCTTCGTTATTTTCTTTCCGATACCTACATACTCATTACGTTTGTATTACAAATAAAAAATTTAGCAGGTTATTTGACTAAATTAGACGAAATATTTATAGAGAAAGATTGAAATTTTTTTATACAAGTTCTTTCTTATAAATGACAGAGGAGGATATCATGAAAAATATTTGTCGAACAATGATAGGGGTATTGCTATTTATTGTTGTTGCATTCAATTCTATGGTTTATGCAGCACCCATACCCGTGACCACCAAGCAAGAAGAGCTCCGTGGATTGTGGGTAGCCACTGTCCTAAATATTGACTATCCATCAAAACCTACTACAGATGCGAGTGTATTAAAAAATGAGGCGATCACCATTTTAGATCACGCAAAGTACATGGGATTAAATGCAGTTTTTTTGCAAGTACGACCTGCATCTGATGCCCTATACCCATCTACCTATTTCCCTTGGTCCAAATATCTTACGGGTGGACAAGCTGTACCTCCTACGGATGAATTTGATCCACTGGCTTTTTGGGTTGATGAGGCGCATGCTCGCGGAATTCAGCTGCATGCATGGATCAATCCGTATAGAATCACTAAAAAAACTGCCAAAGAGCCAAAGCATGACTTTGCTTCCTTGTCCCCCCACCATCCAGCCATTCTGCATCCTGAGTGGGTGGTGATGCACTCCGATGGAAATCTATACTTTAATCCTGGCATTCCAGAGGTACGCAGCCTCGTGATTGACAGCTGCCTTGAAATCATTAAAAACTATGATATTGATGGGATTCATTTTGATGACTACTTCTACCCTGGAAAAGATTTTAATGATAAAAATGCCTATGAAAAATTTGGGGAAAGTTATAGAAGTATTGATGATTGGCGAAGAGAAAATGTGAATTTGCTGATTTCTGATCTATCCAAAGCAATAAAATCTACTTCTAGCAATGTTCGTTTTGGCATCAGCCCTTTTGGTATATGGGCCAATAAAGCTACTAACTCCCTCGGTAGCGATACAAAGGGGATGCAGTCTTACTATGATCAATATGCGGATACAAGAAAATGGGTAAAAGAAGGAATGATTGACTATATCGCACCCCAATTATATTGGAATATCGGCTTTACTATTGCAGATTATAGCAAACTCCTACATTGGTGGGTACAAACTACCAAAGGAACAGGGGTGGATCTATATATTGGACAAGCCGCCTATCGGGTGGGAAATACAGACTCTACTAGCCCTTGGTATGGTATTTCAGAAATAGAAAAACAGCTTCGATTAAATCAAAAATTCCCTGAAGTAAAAGGTAGTATATATTTTAACTATAAATCTCTACAGAATATGCCTGCCCTTAGTGCAGTCATCAAAGCCCTCTACGAACAAAAAGATGGTAGCAAAACAAACACTAAACTCAGTATTTCTAGACCTTCCAAAAATATCAAGACAACTTATACCCATTACTATATGAATGGTGCCTCTGATCCTGATATGCCCTTATGGGTAAATGGCAAAATCCTAGAAAATCGCTCTAGCCAAGGCTTTTTTGGTATACTACTTCCCTTAGTCAAGGGTGACAATATCATTACAATATCTCAAGGTGGTTCTTATGAAACCCGTATCATCCATAGAGAGATATCTTCTTCTCCTCCTCCAAAGATGAATACTGCGGAGATCCCTGCTGCTTCTGTTTTCCCACAAACTCAGCAGCTATGGACTTCAGGAGAAAAAATCACCCTCTCCTGCCAAGCACCCCTAGGTTCAAAGGTAACTGTTACGCTTGCCGGAAAGACCTATACAATGACATCTTCTTATCCCCCACCAAAGGATTCTGGTTTATATCGTGGAACCTTTACCTATGTATACACCCTACCCGCCTATACGGGCACACCTAGAAATATCGATCTCGGCACCCCTGTATATACTATGAACTATAAGGGTATGGTGAAAAAGAGAAAAGCAACTGGAAAGATCGGCGTGATCATGAAAGATTCCCCTTATTATGCTGAAGTGAATAAGCCTGTAGCCTACACTTATTCATCCTCTACTGCAGCAAGTGGTGCAATCTTTGAACTTTATAAAGGTATGCAAGATTATATTACAGGAATGACAGGGCATCATATTCGATTATCCAATGGACAATGGATGAATAAAGGTGATGTGAAAATATTCTCTTCCAAATCTCCATTAAAGGCTACGATCAAGAAAGCTGACTATCGTATAGGACCAAAGTGGGATCAATTAAAATTTACTTTATCAGCCCCTGTAGCTTCCACTATATCTTTTAATGGATCGGTATTAGAACTTTCTATCCTCTCTACCTCTTCTGGGCTTGTACCTACTTTGCCTCAGAATTCTTTGCTATCCTCTGCTAACTTTTCCGTGAAGGATAATAAAGTACTGTACGCGCTTATGCTTAAAGATTCTCAACCTATTGACGGATATTATATAGAAAAAACTTCAGATGGTATCATTCTGAATATCAAAAGACCTGTCAAGGTAAACTCAGGAAATACACCCTTGCAGGGTATAACCATCATGCTCGATCCAGGTCACGGGGATAGTGATTCAGGGGCACAAGGTCCATTAGGTTTACGTTATGCTGAAAAAGCAATTAACTTAGACTTCGGGTTAAAACTTCAGGAAGAACTTAAAAACTTGGGTGCAACTGTTTTGATGACACGCACAACAGACATAGAACTCTCTCTGGAGGCGCGACTTGCTGCTTCTAGAAAGGCAAAACCCGATCTGTTTATCTCGCTTCATGCCAACAGTATGAATGATAATGTGGATATCTCAACCATAGATGGATTTTCTATGTATTATCGGGATAAGCATGCCAAGTTCATTGCGCAAACGATATTAAATACTACGCTTGACACCTTAAACAGAAAAAACAAAGGAATTCATAACAAGAATTTTTATGTGATTAGAGGCACGTGGACACCCTCTGTACTCATCGAAAGTGGTTTTGTTCCAAACCCTGTAGAATTTGAATGGCTCATCAATGAGGATGAACAGGCAAAATTGGCTAAAACTATTGCGGAGGGTATTGTAAAGAGTTTGACCCGATAAATCAATGCATATAAAGCATAATTTCAACAATCCTCTCATACTATATAATGCAATAAGTTAAGTATAGGGGGTTGTACATATGGGTCAAGGAATCATCAAACATGTATTTCCAGGTGGCAATACTACTAAAGGGTTTTATTCTTTTTACGACAATATCCTATTTCAGGATGAAGCAACACGGATCATCGTCATCAAGGGTGGCCCTGGGGTCGGCAAGTCTTCTTTTATGAAAAAAATCGGTGAAAGAATGTTGGATGCTGGGTATGATCTAGAATATCACCATTGTTCCTCCGATAACAATTCATTAGACGGCATTGTGATCCCCTCTATCAAGGTAGCACTTCTAGATGGGACAGCACCTCATGTAGTAGATCCCATCAACCCCGGAGCCGTAGATGAAATCCTTCATCTTGGGGATTTTTGGAATGAAGAGGCGCTTCGAAAAAACAAAGAAGATATCCTGCGTACCAATCAGGAAGTGGGAAGACTCTTTCGCAAAGCGTATCATTATCTAGCTGCCTCCTCTGATGTGTACGACTCATGGGCTGCTTCCCAAAGCAAAGCCTTTGATATGTCCAAAGCGAGTGTAAAGACGAATGACCTCTTATCTGCATTATTTGCTAATGTAAAGGTATCCGATACTCTGGGAAAAGAACGGCATTTATTTGGGACTGCCATCACTCCAGAAGGGTTTTCCGATTATCTCCATACCATCATCGGTATGAGCAAAAGTGTGTATATCGTAAAAGATGCCCCTGGCGCTCCTTGCGGCGTGCTTATGGAGCGGGTGCGACAGGCGGCGGTAGAACGGGGACTGTATGTAGAATGCTATCACTCCCCTATTCGGGTAGATAAGATCGAGGATGTCATTATACCAGAGCTTGAACTGGCTCTTACTGCTGTGAATGACTATCACAAGGCAAAAGTGCTACCTACCCATATTGTAGATCTTACAGCCTGTTTGGATCAAAATATCCTCAAATCCCATCAAGGAGAAATAGAACTTGACAAGAAAATATTTGATGATCTGGTGGGTAGAGCCATAAGCCTCATTCAGCGAGCCAAAAAAACCCACGATGAGATGGAAAGGTATTATGTGCCTAATATGTACTTTGATCAAATCGATATTGTATTTGAAAAAGTGATGGATAGAATTATGAAGTATTCGGAAGAGTTTAAATAAAAAAGGAGGGTGCGAGCATATATATGAATTTCTCCATGAAGAAGAGGTAGCTAGGTATAATGATTTATCAGAGGGAGAATTTTAAAAACTGATGCCCGGCTACCGTTTTATTGGTGACCGGGCATTTCTTTTTATATTCTTTCATCTCACAATCCGAGTTCTTCTTCTAATTTTTGTATGGCTTCAAAAGGAAGTTTAGTTATGTCGCTAATAGTTTTTGTATCCATTTTTCTAATCAACATTTCTTTTGCAACCTCAATCATTCCTTCTTCTTTGCCCTCTGCTTTTGCAGTATCAAGAATCCCCAACTCCTGCCCAAGATAAGCCAGATAACCATCATAAGCACGTCTTTCTTCTTCGCTCATCATCAAGTAATCCAGTTTCTTTGCAGCAAGCAATATCCCCGGAGATTTAAAATCAGCTCTGATTTCTCCATGTTTAAAGAAATACACCCATTCATCAATATCCTCATTTATTACATCTTGAAACTTTTCCGCATAAATCATATAGTACTCTGGAAACACATCTTTGCTAGTCACTACCGATACCTTGTCACGCTTTGATATGGCTTCATGTAAAACAAGCGGCTTCTTTGTGTGTAATCCAATGAGTTCGGTTGTGCCATAATAAATAAAATCGGTATTTTCCTTTTCATCAATCCTCATCGTATGGTAGAGAATGCTGATTGAAATAACCTTGACCACTCCACTGTATTTGTTCCCAAGATCTATACTTTCGACCACTGCTTTTGAAGTACCCCACAGCAGCCTTTGCAAATAGTCAGACTCACGCTGGTTCTGTATCTCAATGATGATTTGCCTTCCCTGTGAATCCTCACATTTAAGGTCTACACGATTAAATTTTCTATTCTCAGCTTCTTGATTACTTTCACTCTCAAGTATGAAAATAACCTTAATCTCTTCCTTCAAAAGGTTTGACAAAAAGGCTTCCAATACATCAAAATTAGCTTTATTACGTAATATATATTTCATTGCCCAATCAAAACGGACAAGTTTTTTAGCTGACATTGTGGAATCACTCCTTCAACTTTCATCAATTATATTTTAGCACAAATAGAAGCAGATATGCGATAAATTTTTCAAGGGTAGGCAAAAAGAAACCCCGAAGCTGTATTGATACAGTCGGGAATTTCAAATAATTGCTACCATCCCACCAAAGTATTCTTGACTAATAAATAATATAGGTAAGAATGGAATTAAGATTAAATATGTTGCTAATGTCATCGTAATGACAAAATAAGATTTTTGCATATTAAATAAATATTCATTCACCTCAGCTATAGATCTTATTGTTATCACCTAATTTTAAAATTAATATTCTTATAAACATCAATGAATTTCTTCGTTTTACCTGAATTAGGTAGGTGTAAAATACTTCTGAACTCATCATAGAATACTATTTGCTACAGTAACTAAAATAACGGAGCCTTGAATCCACCATTAGTAAGAATACTGTTGTTGTCTTGCTGCAATCAATTGATTGCTTAATTCATGTAATTGAGATGCTCTATTTGAACATTGTTCTTTGGTTTTAGGTGTGCTATGAAATCCTGACATAGACCAAGTGGTATATACTCCTCTTAGATAATTAGTTTCTGAAATAATTTCATCCCGATGTTTTTCTTTCTCTATTACTGATTTTTCCCATTCTTCATTGTCTATTATTGTAAATGGAGACGTTAATAACAGATTATTTTCTTCAATATCTTTAAGAGCCATTTTCATTCTTCTATTAGCATGTGTTATTTGACCACCCATTAGAAAACCTCCTTAATTTTTACCATTACATATAACAGCTTAACAACTTTCATTTAGACGATTGACTTTTTAATTAAACTCTTCAATACAGCCCTGTCATTAATAATTCCTTTGAGAAAGTTTTGAATAATCATCTCAATTATTTCACTATTATTATACCCTTCTTCGTTATCAATTACTGTTTCATCTCTTTGTTGAAGCATTTTATTCAAAATTAGCTCTGTAGGTTCTTCACTTACTTTTTTAGAATCTTGATAATTTGAGTTCAAAATAAAGTAATCTCCGAATCCGCCTCTTCTTGATTTATTTCTCTCAGCATAAAACTCACTATATTTACGTTGCTCTTCCTCGTCTGCTCTTACCATGTTTTCCAGCATTGGATCAACCGATCTTTTAAAAAATCTTAGATCCTCAAGTAAAACCAGGCACTTATGTATAGAGGATTCATTCGCACCAAGTATTTTACTAAGGTTTCTTCTGCTTGGAAGCTTTCTATACTCATAGAATGATAGTTCTATTACAAGTAATGCCATAAGTCGTACCATTAAACCAGATATATTACCTTGTTCATTTGGTTGAATAAATAAACTGTTGTAATATTCTAAATCAAAAGTGATTTGATTGCCTTTAATTTCTACAAATTGCTTCATATTCACCTCCTGTTAAAGACAGTTTATCATAAGTATTTCCGAAAATCAATACTAAAAAAAAGTATTGATCTTTGGAAATACTTATCCATTCTTTAACAACTATACTCACATGTTTATTTTAGTCCCTATCTACTTTTTTTCTTTAATAAGCTGAACAGAAAGAGAGTCTTATTTTTCCCAGTACTTGCACACCAAA
>CALKRZ010000125.1 GCA_937989765.1 uncultured Clostridia bacterium
CTCTTGGCTCGTGACTGTTGCCGTTCCTTATCCCAATAGGGTTTGTTTTCATAAGCATATGTAATGCCTGTTTTCTTATTAGTCTGATAAATAATGGCCATTATCAATCCCTCCTCGTTACATATTATAATATGTAACGAGGAATTTATCAATGAAAATTCTTTATAAATCCTTATTTCTCAAGATTTTATGGCATTTTCATCGTTATACATCACGGGAAGGCAGGATATAAATCTTCCATCAACTGCAAAATCGCGCTTGTGCAAAGGGTAAGTTTACTTGAAATCTGGGACGCGCTCCTTTGTTGCAGTTGTTTCCAGATTTATATATTTGCCTTACCACCACATACTTTTTCTGAGATCCCCTTTTTATAATCCCAATAATTGAATAATACTGGGCACAAACCCAATCACAAATCCTAACACAGCACCGATCCAGGTAATCGCCTTCAGCTCTTTATCTACAACAGATAGCAAAATTTCTTCTGCATAGGCTACTTCAAAAGAATTGATGCGATCTTCCACAATCTGTGGGATCTGAAGCACTCGGATGATCTGTGGCGCTTGTTGTTGGATGACCCTCTCATATCGTCTTAGGAACAAATTCTGAAATTGTTTTACATAAGAAGGTTTTATATATACTGTCCATTGCCTTATGTTTGTTGATAGCAAAGCTTTTTCTTCTACTTTAATCCATTCTTTGACTGCCTTTTGTACAGCATCCCAAAGATCGCTTTGAGACAAGTATTGTTTGATCTTTTCCTTGATCTTTATAGGCATTTCTGGGTCAACCTTCATAAGATAGGAATAAATATCCTGATCTTGTTTTTGTTTTATAAATTCTTCTACCAAAAACAAAACCTTATGGGCATGTTCTCTCCTTACAATCTTCTGAATCATCCACTCTACTGATTGTCCTACCGTTTCATCCTTAAAAGCTGGCGGCAGTTTTTCAATCAGATCACAAATCCTCTGCTCCATGATTGTATGGACAAATCTCAAAATTCCATCCATTACTTCTTTTTGATGCATAGGTTCCTCCAAATACTTATGGAGTGCTTGTAGTACACTATCATAGATCTTGTCCGTATTCACAAACATCATGGCTAGCTTGCCTACATGGCTATGGACAAATTCTACTAGCATTTCTTTGCACTTATCTCGTATCACTGGAGATTCTACATACCCTATGATCTGTGCTCCTACTTGAGGTGCATGTGCAGCAATGCACTGTTGTAGCGCTTCTACTATGGATCTAGGCAGTATTTCTTCCAGTTTATGTCCATTTTGAGATAGTTCTTGTATCTTATCACTGACCCACCCTTTTGCTACTTGAAGAAATTCCTCTCCTTGTACATAGGCTATGCCTTGCTCTAACAGGATTTGTTTGCCATACGTAAAGAGGTTTTCTCCCTGAAATTGTCCTATAGGCCTTTTTAAAAGTTCTATGATTCTCTCTCCAACCAGATCTCCTATCCACTGCTGAAGTTTGGGATTGTGCAGCTGCTGTGCACATTGATCTACAATCATCTGCTCTGCATACTCGATGATGCTATCTTTATGTTCCCCAAAAAGCGCTGAAAAAACTTCATTCAAGGATGCATCCTTGGCTTGCAAAGTTAGAATAAAATCTTCTATGAGTTTGGAAAGTTCTTCTTGGACTCTTTCATTGGTTACTGCTTGAATCATTACTTCTTCTGTTAACAAATGTGTCCCTACAGTAGCGCCTACTTTTTTGGCGATTCTCTCTCTTTCTTTTGGGATCAATCCTGGAGTAAATGGCAGGCGAATACCCCATAACTTTTTTTCAGTATGGGGTCTAAAAAGCATTTTGATCGCCAACCAGTTGGTAAAATACCCAATAATGCTTCCTGCAATGGGCATGATTAAAAATCTCACTACCTCCATAAGTCTCCTTCCACCATCCAGTACCTCCTGCAGACTCTCTATTTATTATAATGGTTCCGCATCGCAGTACTTCTCTTCTCATCTTTATAGTTTTTTATTTGTTTCTTTTCATTTAATTTATACGATAATGTCATCAAACTGTCTGATAAATGTACATTCTCTATGACAATATCCTTAGAAAACTTCAAGTCTACAGAAGAAAAGTTCCACAATCCGCTTACACCCCAATTCACTAGATCTTGCGCAATGTTTACTACTTTTGTTTTGGGTACTGTGAGTATGGCTATATCGATCTCGAACTTTTTAACGAATTGTTCCATTTCATCTAAATCTCTCACTTCTATACCGCGAACAGTCATTCCAATAAGCCTTGGATTGATATCGAACATGCCTACAATCACAAATCCTCTTTTTTCAAAATTGGTATAGTTCGCTAGTGCCTGTCCTATATTTCCTACACCTACAATAATTATTTTGTAGGTTTTATCTAGTCCTAAAATTTTGCCGATCTCATGGTATAAATATTCCACATTATATCCATACCCCTGTTGTCCAAATCCACCAAAATTGTTTAAATCTTGACGAATCTGTGAAGCTGTCACACTCATTTTCTCACTAAGTTCTCTTGAGGAAATACGCAGAATATCTTTTTCTAATAATTCTCCTAAGTATCTATAATATCGCGGAAGCCTCTTTATAACTGCTATTGAAATCTTCTTATCTTCTGACATTTCCCCCACAATCCCTTCACCCGAAATTCTGTCACAAGTATAACATTTTAATGAAAATATTGTCAATCTTTACCCTTTTCCTATGTGATTTTTTCTGTTATGATGTGTAGGATTATACATACCTACTCATAAAAGAAAGAAGTTTGTTAGTAGATTATATTAGTGTTGCCCTAGAATGGAGGTTTTACACATGCTCATGGCATGCAAAAGTATTCAAAAGCACTTTGGAGTTGATCCTGTATTAAAAGATATTACATTTCAAATGAACGAAAAAGATAAAGCTGCTGTCGTAGGTGTAAATGGAGCAGGAAAAACAACTTTATTTAAAATACTCACAGGAGAACTGACTGCTGATCGTGGGGAACTATTTCGTTCCAAAGACAGTACTTTAGGATATCTAGCTCAAAATATGAATATTCTTGGTGAAAATACAATATTCGCAGAAATGCTCACCGTATTTACTTCCCTTCAAAACTTGGAATCAGAAATTCGTACTATGGAGCTTGCGATGGGTACTGCGACTGGGAGCACTTTAGAAAAAATGATGGCCCAATATGCCGCACTCCAGCACAGCTTTGAAGAACAAAACGGTTATGGCTATCAAAGCCAGATTCGCGGCGTACTAAAAGGCCTAGGCTTTTCAGAAGAAGAATTTGATCAACCTATCTATCAACTGTCTGGTGGTCAAAAAACTCGTGTAGCACTCGGAAAACTTCTTTTGATCCAACCCTCTATCTTACTCCTGGATGAGCCTACCAATCATTTAGATATTGCAGCCATTGAATGGTTGGAGAATTTTCTTCGTAGCTATCCTGGTGCGATCCTGATCATATCTCATGATCGTTTTTTCTTGGATCAGATCGTAAAAAAAGTCATTGATATAGAAAATGGTAAATCTGCTGTATATGAAGGGAATTATTCATTTTTTGCCAAACACAAGGAAATCAATCGTGAAATCCAACTGAAACAGTTCTTGGACCAACAAAAAGGGATTAAACGTCAAGAGCAAGTCATAGAAAAACTCCGTTCTTTTAATCGTGAAAAATCCATAAAACGAGCTGAAAGTAGAGAAAAACTCTTGGAAAAAGTCGAGCGTTTGGAAAAACCTGAGGAGATATCTGCAAAAATGAAACTGCACCTGACCCCTCGACTGACCAGTGGTCAAGATGTACTCCATGTAGAGAATATGGCTAAATCCTTTGATGGTTGTCCCCTATTCGAACAGGTTAGTTTTGATATCAAAAAGCAAGAAAAAATTGCTCTCCTCGGTCCCAACGGCATCGGAAAAACGACTCTTTTTAGAATTTTGATGGGACAAATCCCCTCTGATTGCGGGATTACCCGATTTGGTAGCAATGTAAAAATAGGCTACTATGATCAAGAACAGCAAAATCTCTCCCTAGAAAAAACGATCATAGAAGAAATATCCGATACATACCCTACGTTAACCCAAACTGTCATAAGGAATACATTGGCTGCCTTTTTATTTACTGGGGATGATGTATTTAAACCCATCAGTGCTTTAAGTGGTGGTGAAAAAGGGCGTGTATCCCTAGCCAAACTCATGCTCTCTGGAAGCAATCTATTGTTTTTGGATGAGCCCACCAACCATTTAGATATGTATTCCAAAGAAATCTTGGAAGATGCACTCAATCAATATGAAGGGACGATCCTTTATATATCCCATGACCGTTACTTCATAAACCGTACAGCCACAAAGATTTTGGAACTTTCCCCTACCGGTATGACGCAATATATAGGGGATTATTCATATTATGTAGAAAAGAAGCAGCAGTCTTCCCTTATTGTCGAAGCAACTCAAAGCAAAGCCGATGAGGATACTGGTTCCACTAAGGAAGAATGGCTCCGCAAAAAAGAGGATCAAGCCAAAGAAAAACGTAGACAGACTCAAATTGAAAGAATAGAAGCTGATATTGGAAAAACAGAAAAAAAAATCAAAGATATAGATGACCTTCTTTGTCTGCAAGAAGTGTATAGCGACCCTCTAAAAGCACAAGAAGCATATGATGAAAAGAGTAGACTAGAAACGGATTTAGAAGAATTATATACGAATTGGGATCAACTTCAGCAGGAATAAATATACTTAAAGTGTGCAAAAAAAAACGCTCCCATTTGTAAACAAGGATAGGGGGAAAACCCCTATCCTTGTTTTATACAATTGCTTAAGTTATGTGTTAGCACTTCTAGTTGATCTGCACTTTCTACGATATCTTCGATGCGGTTATTTTGCTCATTGGCACTGGCCAAAACTTCTTCGATAGCAGCTGCGGTTGTCTGTGTAATACCAGATATTGCAGTAGTTCCTTCCGTAATGAAATGGAAAGAATGCAAAAGCTTATGAAGCATATCCTTGACATGAGATGCCTGCTGCACTACCTTTTCCGTATTATCCGTAATATACTGGAACATGTCTCCTACTTGCCCTGTTGTGCCCTTGCTTCCCTCCACTGCACTTTGTCCTGCATGAATCTGATTGGTGATCTGAGCCGTTCTACTCTGAATTTCATGAAGGATGAGTTCAATTTCTTTTGTCGAATGCTTTGAGTTTTCGGCTAACTTTCTTACTTCATCGGCAACCACTGCAAACCCTTTCCCATGTTCCCCTGCCCGAGCTGCTTCAATAGCTGCATTAAGAGCCAATAGATTGGTTTGTTCCGTAATACCTGTAATGGTGTGTAATATATTTTCAATCTGCTCTGTCTGTTGATTAAATTCCTTCATAAGACCTACCGTGTCTATAATGATTTCATGAATACTGCCCATTTCTTTAGAAAGAGTCTCGATATGTCCACTGCCTGTATTTAATATAGTCATGGTTTTGGCAGATAATTCCTCCATCATGGAGGATGCTTCTGAAACTGATTGTACTCTCTGGTCACTTTCCTGCATGGAGTCACGAATCCCATTTACACTTTGAGCTTGAGTTTCTACACTGGTGGCAATATCTGAAAAAGCTTTGGTTACATCTTCAGAAATCTGACCTGTAATTCCGATATTTTTGTGTAAATTCTTTGTGAAATCTTCTAATATTTCAATTGATTTTTTGATCTGGCTAAACAAACTATCCATCTGTTTTTTTGCTTCTTTTGCTTTTGTGGCTTCATCGTTAGCTAGGTTTATAAGTTTTCTAGTAAACAAGCTTTGAAATACTAATAAGCCCGTGCATAAACACAAAAAAACATTTAAAGAAATAATATGCTTACCTACAAACCCTGGAAACATTTGCTCCTTATACGTAAAAAAGAATACATTGGTAAATAGTATTTGTACCACACCCGATAGCAAAATACTGAGAAAATCTTGATATAGTGCTGCTAGAAGCAAACTATAATACAGAAGAAAATAAGCGCTTGCATGAGGTGAACTAGAAATAACTAAAAATGAGATAACTGCCATACCTGCAATGACAATATACTTAATTTTATCTACAAAGATGCGCTTCCAGTTTAAAAAACTGATCATACTACAGACAATCGTGCCACTAATACCTAATGTCATCAAAACGATCATAGGCATCTTACTTGCCACATCTACAAGCAAACCTAAAATCAACGAACCCCACATCAGCTTACCCAAAAGTTTATTTCTTTCATGCATCATTTGTTGTTCATTCATATTTCATCTCCTTCTGCGTAAATGACTTATTTCTTATTATACAGCATCCACATGACATATTTCAATATGTTTCAGATGCTTTATTAAAACTCCATGCCTAAAATACATAATAAAACCCCACAGTCATTTAACTGCGAGGTTTTGTTTTCCATACATATTTATTCATTGCTTTCATACTCTGCTGCACTACGGGACCGATGCCTACTGCCGATGCGACTGTAGCCCAACCCAAAGGACCTCCCAAGAGAAATCCGATCAAAGAAGCCAAAAGATCCATACTGATTTTAATGATCTGCACCTGTATATTGAGTTTTTCTACCAGTACCACCATGAGCAGTTCAATAGGTCCTTCTCCAAGATCTGCCGAGACATATGCCCCAATTCCTGCTCCCATTAATACAATGCCTAGAAGTACGATTCCTATCTTTATGATCATAGAATACGCAGCCCATGGGAACTGCAGTAACATAGGGGTAAATAAATCTATAGCAGCACCTACTACTATAAAATTAATGATTGTCCCCACATTCGGTTTTCTCTTTGCACCGATCCATACAAAAATAACGATCAAAGCACCCATGATCTGATTGGTTCTACCTATACTTACTTCAAATCCTACATAGTCTGAAATATATGTATTAAATAATTGAGAAATCCCAGCAAATAGTACTGTCCACGGATCAGATCCCTGCTGCACACATAGGTAGACCGCGATCCCAAAACCGATTAGCATTGAGCCCACTATCACCATAACAAGCCGAAATATTTTATTTATTATACTCATTTTGCCCTCCATTACTGCTGCTTCTTGTCGAATTTCTTTAAATTCACCATACATACTCAAATTTTAGTCAAAGGGAATAAACCTCCGCTTATAGAAGTAGGGGACTTATATCGGATGGTTAAATACTCGTTAGTATTATGGTATGAAAAAGCAGTTCTGTCAAGCAAATAAAAAGATCCTTTAGATGAAGGATCTTTTTATCTTTATTTAATAAACCCTTTTGATTTTAAGAATGCTTCCGCAATATCTCGCTCAGACATCCCTTGTTCATCTACTTGGAAGTTCATTTTCTGCATAGCTTCTTCATCAATTTGATTGGCTAACTGATTGAGGATATCCACTATTTCTGGATGTTTGCTAGCAAACTTTCCATTTACAAGTGGTGCAACATAGTAAGGTGGGAAGAACTTTTTATCATCTTCTAGAATAACAAGTCCATACTCAATAATTTTTCCATCCGTGGAGAAAGCGTCCATCACATCACCTGCATTTTCTTTAATCGCCGTATAGCGAAGACCTGGATCCATGGCATTCACTTGTTTAAATTCAAAACCCCCATAGGTGCTTTGGACTCCTGGAAGACCATCTGCTCGTTCAAGAAATTCTGCAGTTACTATAAATCGTAATTCAGATGCTACTTTTGATAAATCTGAAAAAGTTTTTAGATTATATTTTTCTGCCACCTCAGGACGCACAGCAAATGTATATGTGTTGTTAAAGCCAAGAGGATCAAGCCATTCGATATCGAATTGTTTTTTGTAAGTAGACTTTACATACTCATAGATTTCCTGTGGGTCATTGAGTGTATCTTGCTGAAGGATCGCCGTATAAGCAGTTCCTGTATAGTCAGGATACAAATCCATATTGCCACTTTTAATTGCTTCTAGGCATATATTTGTTCCACCAAGCTCCTTTACCTCTGTCTTATACTCAGAATTATTCTCGATCATTACTGCAAACATTTGTCCTAAGATACGCTGTTCTGTAAAGTTTTTGTGTGTAATTTTGACAGTCGTATTTTTTGCTCCACAGCCCGTTAATACAATACCTAGCAGTGATGAAACCAAGATAAAACAAATTGATTTTTTTAATAAATGCTTCATTAAAAATGCCTCCTATACTTTCCGTTTTTATTTTTTAAGTCCTTTTGGTGTAATCGCTTTTTCAAAAAATCCTAATAAGGCATCAACACCTAAAGCGAGTAAAGCTGTAGGAATAGCACCTGCCAATATTAAGTTATTATTTGCAGTAGAGATCCCTCTAAATATAAAATCTCCAAGTCCACCGGCACCAATAAGTGCTGCAATGGTTGCCGTACCAATATTAATAACAGTAGAAATCCTTACACCACCCATGATAACAGGTAGAGCCAATGGAAATTCGACCATGGAGAGAATTTGTAAGTTTTTCATGCCCATTCCTTTACCTGCTTCGATCGCAGCTGGATCAACATTAGAAATGCCAATATAGGTATTTTTAATAATAGGTAATAGTGCATATAAAAATAATACAAATACAGAAGGAACAATTCCAATGCCTAAAATTGGAATAACCAATCCGAATAGTGCTAAGCTAGGAAGTGTTTGAAATACATTCGCAATTCCTAGTATTGTATTGGCAGCTCTTTGATTTCTTGTGATGTAAATACCAGCAGGAACACCGATAATGATTGCCAACAGTACAGCCATTCCTGTAATTTGCATATGTTCGACCACTAAAGTCCCAATCTCGTCTATCCGTGAAATGAAAAATTGAAAAAAATTGACTTGATTACCCAACGTGTTCCCTCCTTATTCTTATTTTTCTTCTTTGTGATCCGTTATTACTTCAGTAATGACATTCAAAATACTCGATTGAGTAATAATGCCAGATAGCTTTTCATTTTCATCGGTAACAAAAATGTTTTTCAGATCATGTTCCGCCATAAAACTTAATACATCCACCATGTTCATGGTTTCAGGAATCATCCGTAAATTTTTATTCATAATATCTTTCATTTTGACACTATGCTCTGATATATGCTTTAATTCATTGCTTGTGATCAGCCCTAGCGGATATTGTGGTTGGCTAGATTCTTTATCCACAACAACGAGTGCATTAACACCTTTTTCTTTCATGAGTTCAATTGCTTGCGCTGGCGTTCTTTTCATCCCTACAGTAATAACTCGCTTATTCATAATATCTCCGGCATAAAGCAGCTCAGGAGATTTCCATAGCCTATCTTTTCCAATAAAATATTCTACAAACTCATTCTGGGGATTTCTTAGAATATTTTCTGGCGTATCGTACTGTAATATTTTGCCATCCTTCATGACGGCAATTTTATCTCCAAGTTTTAATGCCTCATCCATATCATGTGTAACAAAAACAATGGTTTTTTGGAGCTCATCTTGTAACTTCAACAATTCTTTTTGAAGTTGTTCTCTAGTGATGGGATCAAGTGCACTAAAAGGTTCATCCATCAAAATAATATCTGGATTGACAGCTAAGGCTCTTGCTACACCGATCCGTTGCTGCTGTCCCCCACTTAGTTCATTAGGATACCGTGAATAATACTCTTCCGGTGGCAAATCGACCAATTCCAATAGTTCTTCTGCTCTCTTTCTTCTTTTTTCCTTATCCCACTCTTTCAACATAGGAATCAACTCGATGTTTTGACCCACCGTCATGTGCGGAAATAAGCCGACCTTTTGAATCACATACCCAATATTTCTTCGTAGTTCTATTGGATTGACAGTCGTAATATCTTTTCCATCAATAAAAATCTTTCCACTACTAGGGTCTATTAAGCGGTTAATCATTTTCATAGTTGTCGTCTTCCCACAGCCACTCTCACCTATAAGCACAACAAATTCACCTTGTTGTATCTGTAGATCTAGATTATCAACCACTTGAGTTTTTCCATCAAACGATTTGAACACATTTTTTAATTCTATCATAATATACACCTCCATACTGACAACCTAATAGTATCATACAAGTTGTCTTTTGTCAAAATCATGGAATTAACCTTGTGAAAAAAATAGAAAACGAAAGAGGAAAACTTGTATTTTGGGCATAAAATAAACTACCAATAAGATATATGAATATCTTATTGGTAGTAGAATTGTGTTTTACATATTGATCTGTTCAAACAGAAAAGCTTGCACGCGTTCTTTTACATAGAAATCACCCACAAAGATGATTCTGTCTTTTAATAAAAACTCCGCATAGGGGCCAGGAGAAATAATTAATTGGTCCTCTCTATAAATGCCCACAATGGTAGCTCCTGTATTTTGCCAAAACTTTGTATCATAAATCGTTTTGCCAATGATATGAGAATAATCTGGAAGCGTCAATTCAATGGGTGTAATTGAACTACTCTGCTTAAATTTATCCGAATAATCAAGAATAGTTGTAAGCATTTCTTCAATTTGCTTTTCTACACTATGTTTTTGTTCTAATAAATCATTCATTTTTTCTTTTAATACACCAATACTTTCTTTGCTTTTAAAACGCAACATATAGGTATGTGCTTTCTCTTTAGAATTGATATAAATACCGCTTCCTTGAGAAACAGTAACAACCTCCATATCTTCTAAAAGCCGCATAGCTCGCCTAATCGTTTCTGGTGATACATTATATTCACTAGCCAGTGTTGAGCGTCCCCGTAACTTTGCCTTATCTGGAAATTCACCTTCACAAATACGCTCCGCCATATCTACTGCGATTTTCATATATCTAGGAATTTCATGACGTTGAAACATTTTTCACCTCTATAATAAATATATGTATTTTCATTGACTTAAGCATACTTCTGACATTCTGCATAAATACTATTCCAGTAGTTTTAATTTCTTTTCTGTCTCATTTCTTAATCTCAATGTTTTTTTTAATTTTTCTCCAGCTCTTTCTACTTGCTCTAACGCATCCTGACTCCCCAAGACATCTTCTTTCTTAAATAACTTTAAAATTTTAACAGCCTCAATGACTCTATATCCCAATCCAGTAAGAGGTTTACTCATCGCTTCTGCCGCAAATCCCATATCTTCTTCCGTATTTTGCTCACAAATAGATATAACTACAGCATATTTTCCACCTAATACTTCGTGGACACTTGACCAAACAGAACGATCCTCTTCGTCAAATATTTGATAACAATATAGTCTTTCTATAAAAGCTTTCATATCTGCTGTGATATTATAAAAATATGTGGGAGATCCTAAAACAATCGCATCACAGTTTAGAAGTAATGGATATATCTTTTGCATATCATCCATGATTACACATTTATATGTATCTTTACATCCTTCACATCCAATACATCCTCTAATAGTATAATCACTTAAAAAAATGAGTTCAGTGTCAATATCTTTTGATTTAATTGCTTCTAGTGTACGCTGCACCAAATATGCCGTGTTTCCCTTCTTCCGCCTACTTCCTACTATCCCCAATACTCTCATTGTAATCCTCCATAAACATCTTATTTCTAAATCCATCCATTGAACTAGGGGCATCTGGAACAAACACATCTATTAATCATAAGCGTAAACTTAAGCCATTACTTGGAAGTTTTCGCTCAAGGAGATATTTCATTTTCATAGTGTTCTAGTCGCTTGGGTTATAGATGCCCTGAGTGAACACGAATTATCTTTATTGCGTGTAAGCTGATGGATAGCACCATATCGTCTACAACGGCTGCCGAAGTTCGCTTCGTTCTATACATAGCAAGAAGCTCCACGAACTCTATTCAAATTGAAATATCTCCTTTCGCTTAGGCTATCTGCCATATTATGGCTTAAGTTTACGCTTATGATCTATTAATAGAAATGTTTCACCATAATATTCCCAAATATAAAAAACACCTATTTTGATACCTCTTATGTGTGTATTTTTAAATATTTGGATCTCTGTCTCAGTTAATGTATCTGATATCAAATATTTAGAACACCAAGGTCAAAAAATATAAAACCAATAAATGTGCAGGATAAAATATGTAAAATAAATGCTTTATATCTTTGCCCCTTTGACCATTATAACCATAAATAAATAATAAAGCTACAGATGCAAAAGGTCTAATCCAAGTATAGATACTAGTCAAAAGCAAAGGAAAAACTCCAGTAACACCCAGAATAATTTGAACAAGAGAAATACATAAAAGAAGGGTGGTCACAGAAATTGCCATTTTCTTAAAATCTTCACGGTATTTGTTCATGAGATAGATCATTGGTACTGTAGTATACATTCCATCAAAACCTATGAAAAATGCAGTGAAAGCAAATACAATTACAATACACCACCTCTGCCATTCTCGTGAAAGTTTATCCGTTATTACAAGTACAATGAGTCCAAATAATAAATTAAAGAGAATATTGAAAGGTGAACCAAATGCCAAGTAATAAGGAAGTATAGATAAAACACCAAATAAAGTCAACCGAATCATATATTTCTTGATATTATGTGTTCTTCGATATCCTTCTGTAATAAAGAATGCCATAATAGGTATCGTGAGTCTACCAACAATCCGCATTATGATAAGATTATCAAAAAGCAGATATCCAGCATGGTCTATTACCATAGCAATGATAGCAATCATTTTCAGTGTAAAACTATCAAACGATAAAGCTCTTTTATTTATTGGAATAACTTGCATAAAAACCCCTCCTTGGGTAATAAATTATTTGTTTTAAGTAATGTATCAAAGATATTAACTACTTGATCTCTATTTTCTTTCAGATGCCTAATAACTGAACCTATATACTTGTACGTCTATGGTTATATTCTCATGTAATGGGTATTAGTTCGGCAGATTTTTGATAATGCTTTTGATAAAGAGAAACTCCATGCTGATCATTTGCTTTAAGGTGCTTGATTAAATTTTCACGTTGCAA
>CALKRZ010000126.1 GCA_937989765.1 uncultured Clostridia bacterium
TTTATTCAGTGTAAGGATTTTAATGCTATGAGAAAGGTATTTGCAAATAAGATCGAGAGAATTTGTACGGTGATCAATGTACTTCAGCTCGGTAAAAAGAGTAATGATATGGTGAGTCAGGTATCCAAGTGTGTATTGACAAGTCCAGATGGTGATATTTCACTCAAATCTATTGCAGAAACATTATTTATGAACAAAACTTATGTGAGTGAAGCATTTAAACAAAAAACAGGTATTTCCATAGTAGAATACCTGACCAGAGTAAAAATGGAGAGAGCTAAAAGATTGTTGATCGATGGAAATCTTAAAACCTATGAGATTGCGGAGAAATTGGGATATAAGGATGTGGAGTATTTTAGCAAAGTATTTAAAAAATATATGGGCGTACCACCTATAGAGTTTCGACAAAATCATATAGTATAACCATCCGACAAACCCGAATTTTTTCAGGGGGTAGACTTACTAATTTTCATTCTAAACTTGAGGACAATCCTTTACTATAACAATATAGTGAAGGATTGTTTTTTTTTGGAAGGTGTCATAATGAGGAGGGATAAAATGGATATAAAAAGAATGGATAGTGCAGAGAGTACGATGGATCAGCACTTGAAGGAAAAGTTTTCACAACAATTTTTTCAGAAAAATCAATGGGAGCATAAAAAAATTTCTGCAAAAATATTAGGAATCTATCTGCTTATTGGAGCTTTATGGATTTTATTATCGGATAAAATAGTTGCTTTTCTTGTCGATGACAAAGAAATGATCACGTTCATTAGCATGATTAAAGGATGGGTTTATGTCACAGTAAGCGGATTACTGATTTATGTGCTTGTGTATTCTGCACTCAAACGAGCAAAAGATACGGAGACGGAACTTATAAAAAGTTATCAGGATTTATCTTCAGCACATGAGGAAATTGCATCTGCGTATGGACAATTAGCAGCATCGGAGGAACTGTTAAGACAGCAATATGAGGAAACTATAAAAAATCAACAGTGGCTGATGGAGAGTGAAGCGAGATATCGTCTCATATCTGAAGCGACGAATGATGCCATATGGGAGGAAAAAAATGCGGGTAGGATTTTTTCAGATCGTTGGTATGAAATTACAGGATACAGTAAAAAGGATTTAGAGAATCTAGGGAATTGGGAGGTATTGATCCATCCCGAGGATCAGGCGAGAGCGCATGCTATTATGATGGAACATAGGGAGAATAACACGCCTTACTACCAGTGCGAATATAGGCTTAAGGCGAAAAATGGAGAGTATAAGTGGATACAGGCGAGAGGCAAAGCATTATTTGATGCAAGCGGAAAGCCGTATTGTATGGCTGGTTCACATACAGATATTACAGAGCTAAAAGAATATGAAAAAAGACTCCACTATCTTGCATACCATGATCAACTTACAGGTTTGAAAAATCGGGTTGCCCTTACTGACATGCTAGATGAATTAATTAATAAAAACAATAAAAATAAAATCGCTTTGCTTTTTGTGGATGTAGATAATTTCAAATATGTAAATGATACAATGGGGCATACTTTCGGTGATCTTATACTAAAAGAGCTAGCGAAAAGACTTGTACAGCTACACAGTAATGAAGCAAGTATTTATAGGTTGGGCGGAGACGAGTTCATTATTCTCGTACATAGCTTTGAAGAAACAAATCAAGTGGATAGGATGGCAGTAAAAATTCTAAAAGAACTTAAGAAACCCATTGAAATAGAAGGAAGCTCTAGTTTTACTACAGTAAGCATTGGAGTATCAATTTTCCCCGAACATGGGAATAGCATGGATGAGCTATTCAAAAATGCAGATATAGCTGTGTACAAGGCAAAGGAAGCAGGAAAAAATAAAATTATGATTTATAATGAACCCATGAATGAAGGCGTAATCGAGCGAATGAGCATTGAAAAGAATTTGAGGACGGCACTTGATAATAATGAGTTTGAGTTATATTACCAACCACAGTTAGATATTGATGAAGACAGAGTTTCAGGATTTGAAGCACTTATAAGATGGAGAAATGCTGAACTTGGATTTGTTTCACCAGATAAGTTTATTGGCATAGCAGAAGATACGCATTTAATCATACCGATTGGAGAATGGGTGATCCGAAACGCCAGCCTATTTTTGAAACGGCTTCATCAATATGGGTATACCGACTTAACCATGTCTGTGAATGTATCCATACTACAGCTCTTGCAGGATGATTTTGTGGATATTGTCACGGATACACTAGAATTAACCAAAGTAAATCCTAAATACATGGAAATAGAGGTTACTGAATCAATTCTTATGGAATCTTATGAAGCAATTGCAGGCAAATTAAAACTCTTGCGGGCAAGGGGGATAAAAATTGCGCTTGATGATTTTGGGAAAGGGTATTCATCCTTGCACTACTTAAGGCATCTTCCTATTTCTACACTTAAGATTGATAAAACATTTATTGATACTATTTCAACAGGTGGCAAAAACAAATCATTGATAGATCTGATCATAAAAATGGGTCGAAGTATGGATTTATGTGTAGTAGCTGAAGGCGTGGAGACACAGGAGCAGCTGGGATATCTGATACAACATAAGTGTAATAAAATTCAGGGGTATTTATTTAGCAAGCCTTTACCAGAAAATGAGGTCATTCAAAAGATGAGAGGAGAGTTGAACATATGAAGATTCACAGTATTTAAATCGGTGAGTATGCTGTCAATGATTACTGATATTGCAATGATTGAAGCGAACAAAGATAATTTTTATATTAAGCATAGTAAAAAGCTTCCTTGTTGCCAAGGAAGCTTTTTACTATGCTTTGAAAGTATGTCGTGGAACAGTATGTTTTTTATTTTTAGTTTTCAAGAATATATTCAGCTTTTTATTATGGATGAAGTAACTCCACTGCTTTCCAAGATAGGGCAGGAGATAATGATCAACCCCAAAGGATCTACCAGCGCCCCCAAGCATGGCAATAGAAGAAACCAAGTACCATAAATCATATAATCCGGTGGATAGCAGGAAGTTAATATTTAATCCGATAGAAGCCACAGCAGCAATGAAAGTAAAGGTTCCTGTAATAAATGCAAGACCTAATCCAATCTCAGCCAAGACCATGAAGATCTGGAAGAGCAAAGCATTTGGGATAATGAATATATCTACCATCCAAGCATACCAAGCGGGCGTGTGGGAAGATACGAGCTGCATCAAAGAAGCGCCAGTCGTTGCATCTACGGTAGAGCCAGTGAGCATGACCGAAGAAAGCCATCCTTCTTTAATTTTATCCATACCAGAGACTAACCACATATACCCAAGATATACGCGTAGGATCGATAACCAAAAGCTAGGTGTCATTTTGGACAAGTGTTGATGAATCATTCCTTTTTTGTGTTTTGGGAAAAACTCATGTTGAACATATTTTTTAGTAGTTCCAAACCCACCAATATCAAATAGATAGTGGAGATTGATTAGATGTTTCATAAATAAAGCAAGGATGCTAGAAAGCTTGAGCCCCATAAGGTCAGCCACAGCATAATTCTTGCCCATAGATACCATCACTCCATGGAGTTTTGGCTTACATTTTTCTAAAGATTCTTTGCGGAGGGAGTGAAGAATGTTTTTGGCAGCACTTTTGCCTGTTTGCATGGCTGATTCTACTAATGCAGGCAGAGGCTTATTTTCTTCCATCATAAATAAAGCAAAATCCCCTACAGCAAATACATTTTTGTGGTTTGTTTGGGTATATTCATTTACACAGATGCGTGCTCCACTGCCTTTTTCCAAAGCAATAGGGTCAAAACAGTGATTTGCTTGTACGCCACCCGTCCAGATCAAGGTGTAGGTTTTTATAAATTCATGCTGATCTAATTCAAATCCATCTTCTCTTACCTTGCGAATAGGTGCATTGGTTTTGACAACAATCCCTAATGTATGGGTCAAATATTTCATGGATTTTTTGATCAGTGATTCGTCTAATATGGGGAGTATATGGGGAAGGGCTTCTACGAGTAGTAGTGTAACATCATGCCGAGGGATATTATAGTCTAGAGCTAACTGATCTGCCCAAAGAGATAATTCACCGATCATTTCTGTTCCTGTGAAACCACCACCACCGATAGTAAATGTCAAATACGCTTGGCGTTTTTTGAGATCTGACGTTAAGGAAGCCTTATGAAACATATTTTTGATATGTTCTTTGATCTTTAGGGCATCTTGATAAGACCATAGGGTAAGAGCATGCTCTTTCATTCCAGGAATTCCATAAAAATTCGGTTCACTTCCCACACCTAATACTAGATAATCATACGCATAGCTGTGATGGGAGGAGGTTAAAGTTTGATTTTCAAAATCAATATGTTCTATACAGTCCTGTATCACATGCACATCGGTATGTTCAAAAATATCTTTTAAATATACTAGTACCCCCTCTTCTTCGATCCGATTTCCAGCAATCTCGTGTAGTTCTGTAAGTAAAGTATGATAAGGGTTTTTATCAATAATAAAGATCTCTAGATCATCATTTTTCTTCTTCTTTTTTTGGAGGGTGAGGGCAGCTTGAATTCCACCATATCCTGCACCAAGAATCAAAACTCGTTTGGACATAGATATTCTCCTTTCAAGTTACAAGATAAAGTAAACGTATAGTATTTAGTATAGCATAAAATGAAGGAATTGCATAGTTGAAAAAGAGTATTACTATTGTGAAATAATAACATTTCGATAAATATCTAAATTAATAAATAGCAGTTCCTGACGATGATTTATAAGGCATTACCAAGCATTAACAGAAGGGATTTAAAGTGTTTTACTGGAATTTCTAGGCTGTTTCATATAAAATAGAGAAGTGTGCAATAGAATCATAAACTATCTAAAGTGGGTGAAAAGATGCAGAGCGTGAATAAGATCAGTTTGATAGCAATTATAGTGATCGCTTTTATGAGTATCACAGTAGGATGTAAAGAACCCAAACAAGCGATCACCTATCGTCAGCTTTATTTGATGGGAACAGTCATTCAAATTAAGGTATTGGATACGCCTTCCCCATCTATAGATCTGGCTATTGAAGAGGCAGCAACACGACTACAGGAGATTGAAGACAAAATGTCGATCAACAAGGATACCAGTGAGATGGCTGTAGTCAGTCAACAAGCTGGAAAAGATAAAGTGAAAGTCAGTGAAGATACTTTTTTTGTACTGCAGCAGGCAGTACAATACGGTGAGGAAACGCAAGGATCCTTTGATCCTACCATCGCACCCATCGTAAAACTGTGGGGGATCGGTACAACACACGCCAAACTACCAAAGCAGGAAGAGATTGAGTTTTTACTCCCAGTGGTAGACTATAAAGATATATGGCTCAATCCAGCAACACTAGAAGTAAAGCTTCCTAAAAAAAATCAAGCCATAGACTTAGGGGCTATTGCTAAAGGATATGCAGCAGATGAGGTCAAGAAGATTTTTGAAAAGCATGCTATCCAAAGTGCTTTTATAGATATAGGAGGAAATATTCTAACCATAGGAACAAAGCCAGATGGTTCTAAGTGGAAAATGGGCGTGCAAAATCCGCTAGAGCCAAGAGAAGAACATGTTGGGATTGTGAGTATTCAAGATCAAACATTGGTGACATCAGGAAATTATGAACGATATTTTGAAGAAGACGGAGTGCGATATCATCATATATTTGATCCGCGGACAGGATATCCTGTCGATAATGAGTTGATGAGTACAACGATTATAAGTGATATGTCTATGGATGCAGATGCCCTATCCACCAGTGTGTATGTGATGGGACTCACAAAAGGCAAAGCCTTCATAGAATCGATAGAGGGCGTAGAGGCTATATTTATTACAAAAGACCAAAAGATCCATATGACTTCTGGAGCAGAGAAGATTTTTATTATAACGAATAAGGAGTATGTGAATGAAAAAAGGTGACAAGATTATGGCTAGTATTGTATTAGGAATGCTAATCGTGAGTAGTCTAGGTGTTTTTTTGTATCGATATGTACAGCCAAAGGATCGTTTGATCGCAGAAGTTGTTCAAGAGGACGTGGTGATACAGACTATGGATTTAGGTTTAGTGGAGAAAATGCAGACTATGTCCATTGTAAATGATAAAGAGAATAAAAATGTTATACAAGTTGAACCAGGAAAGATACGATTTGTAGATGCAGACTGTCCTGATCAAGTATGTGTTCATGCTGGGTGGCTTACAAAGCCTGGAGATGTGGCTGTTTGTCTTCCTCATAAGATTTATATAAGGGTTCTAGGAGAAAAAGAGGACGTAGATAGTACAGCTTACTAAGGGGGTGAGATCCTATGGGGAAATCCAAACGTTTGGCATGGATGGGTATCATGGTAGCAGTGGCACTTATCATTCATATCGTAGAAGCCCAGATTCCTGTGTTGTTTCCAGGGATCAAACTAGGCTTGGCCAATAGTGTATCCTTGTTTGCGCTACTAGCAATAGGATGGAAGGAAGCTTTTATGATTGCATTTCTGAGGATTGTGCTAGGAAGTATATTTGGTGGAAGTATATCTGCCTTTTTGTTTAGTATGACAGGAGCTTTTCTTAGTAACATAGTGATGGTCTTTTTATATTATAGATGTAAAGAGAATATCAGTATTGCTTTTATTAGCATGGCAGGAGCTATTTTTCATAATATTGGACAGCTTTTTATGGGTTCTATGATTATTAAGAGTTTTAGACTATATTTATACTTGCCTGTACTATTGATATCTGCGATCATAACGGGCTTTTTTATCGGAGTATGTACAGATCTAGTATATAGACATTTGCAGAAAATAGGACTTTTGGGTCAAAAAAGGGGGACATAAAATGGATATATGGAATGCATATCCAGAAATAAAAGAAGAACTACAATGTGTAGAGGAGTATATGATCGCGCATACAACTTCTAAGAAAAAAATATTAACGGATATTAGTAGGGATCTGATTATGGCAGGGGGCAAAAGAATTAGACCGGGATTTGTCATCTTAGCTGCCAAATTGGGCACATATAAGAGGGACAAAGTAATTCCAATGGCAGCTTCTATAGAATTGCTTCATACTGCTACATTAGTTCATGATGATATTATTGATGAATCTCATGTAAGACGAGGAAAACCTACGGTGCAGGCAAAGTGGGGCAAGGATATGGCGGTATATACCGGAGATTTCTTATTTACTAAAGCCTTTATGATGCTCTCTAGTAAAGACTCTTTCAAACATTTATCTTTTATAGCCAGAGCCATGAAGGAAATCTGTGAAGGAGAAGTTTCTCAATACGAGACCAAATACAATCAAAATACCACTGTATTTGAATATCTAAAAAGAAGCTATCGTAAAACAGCCGTACTATTTGGTATGAGTATGGTCATCGGAGGATATGAAAGTGGATGTAAAAAGAAAGTATTACACGCACTAGGGAAATTTGGAGGGGCTTATGGTATGATTTTTCAGATGAAAGATGATCTCCTAGATTATGAGGGTACAGAAGAAAATATCGGAAAGCCCATCGGAAATGATATAAGGGAGGGGATGTATACCCTGCCTTTACTATATGCACTAGAAGATGTTCATGTTAAAGATGAAATCAAGGCACTTCTCGATAAAAAACAATTCCTCAGTAAAGAGGAAATAGATCAAATTATTGTTCTCGTAAAACAAAGTGATGGGATTGACAGAACAAAGGAACTAGCTCATAAGTTTTATAAAAAAGCAAAACAGGCATTGGCGCAGCTTCCACGTTGTACCTATACTGAAATCATGCAAAAGATGGTAGATCAAATCTCCATGTAAAGGTATGTGGCTGTATATCAAGAACTTAAAATATGTCCAAAAGCAATTGACATATACTATATCTATTGATACAATTAAATCACTCGATTAAATCGAGTGATTTAATTTTTTTATATACGCTATTTTTTGGCACAACTGTTTTTGAATACATAGAAAAGGTGGAATAATTAATATGAACAATAAAGGCAAAGTAGCAGTAATAGGAGCAACAGGTAAGGTGGGCAGATATTTGGTGGACCAAGCATTGGAAAGGGGATATATAGTTCGAGTTTTACTGAGAGACCCCAATAAGCTGCAGAATAAGGATGGAAGAGTCGAAGTGATTAAGGGAGATGCAACGGATGTAGGCTCTATCCAATCTCTTTTGGGTGGGTGTCATACAGTGATTAATGCTGTGGGTCACCCGTTAAAGGAAAAACCTATCTACAGTACAGTAACAACCCATATACTAGAAATAATGAAAAAAGCAGGTATTAAAAGATATATCACTGTAACAGGAGGAGCCGTCAATGCATCTGGGGATAGAAAAGACCTAGTGAGTAAGGTTGCATCGAGAATCATGGGGTGGACCTATAGGGATATGATGTCAGATAAACAAAAGGAAGTGGATATTCTTATGAATAGTGAAATTGATTGGACATTGGTGAGATTACCATTTATAGAGGAGAAGCCAGCTCCTGGGCAAATCAAAGTTAGTTTGGAGTGTATACCCGGTACCAAAATTAGTAATAGAGATATAGCTACATTTCTTGTAGACCAAATCACAGAACAGAAATATAGCAAGAAAGCTCCTTTTATAGCAAACTGAAGAGGTATAGATCAGAGGTATGTATAGACAATTCAAAGTATGGTAGCAACATCTTTTTTTAGTAGAGGAGTGGAGGAATACATGATTTCTGAAGGATCAACAAAAGAAGCATTACTAAAAGCTACCTTGGAGATCACGGCAGTGAAGGGTGGTAATGGGACATCCATCAGAGAAATAGCAGCAAGAGCAGGGGTTAATTCTGCAGCCATTAGTTATTATTTTGGTTCTAAAGATCAACTAATAAAAGAGGCATCAAAGTATTATTACAAGCTTGTAGAAGAAGTTTTCCAAAGGTTGTTTGAGGGAGGCAAAAATCCCATAGAGAGAGTAAGGAATTTTGCTATTACATTTATGGTGCATATTAATCACTACCCAGGTTTCTTGAAAAGTGAAATAGCCCAACATCTTGTTTCTGCTGAACTCAGTTCTGAAGCAGGTACAAGAATGAAGCTTCAAGTGGAAGCTGTAGCAAAAGTTTTAAGTGAAATACTGTCTACGCAAAATCAAGAAATAGTAACCATAAAAGCGATACAATTTTTATCTTGTTTGGTGTATCCGCAGTTATGGGGAAAGAGTTCTTTTGAAGTGATTTGTAAGGAGAAAAATTATGATCAATTTATGGAAGTATATGTGGATGAACTGATCAAAAGTATATGTACCAGTACTGCATTGAATGATAAAAGTGTTGTACTTAAGAAACTAATTGAAACAAAAGATAAGGATATATGAAACTATACCAAAAAATGATAGTTTTTTTATTGACTCTCACAGTGTGTGAGGGTTTAGAATAAAATTACAATCCGGATTGCTACACTAAACAAGGAGGTACAATGTTTAAAATAGGAGACTTAAAATTTACAAATGTGCAAATTACGATTGACAAAGAATATATAAACTAGTATCATAATAGTATAATGACCATGTGGTCAAAAGTGAAACTTAGTTATATATGGAGGCTGGGACAATGCACTATACCACCTTTGAATCATTACCAAGTAGCAAAAAAGAAATCATACTGAAGGTTTGTATTGAAGAATTTGCAGAATACGGCTATGAAAATGCTTCCACCAATAGAATAGTGAAGAAAATTAATATGTCAAAAGGCAGCCTGTTCAAATATTTTAATACGAAAGAGGAATTATATAGTTACGTGATAGATCATGTGGTGAGGAGCATTACCACAGAAATGGCAGAGGATATAAGAGCACTACCCAACAAAATCTTTGAACGAGTATATAGGTTGGCAGAGATTGAATTTGAGATATATATAAAAAAACCAATAGTATATAAATTATTCAAACAAGCTTTTACTGGAAGATCGTCTATAGCTCAGAAATTAATAGAAAAGTATACGATTCAAGCAGATAGTTATTTTGATGAGATTTTTCGGGATGTAGCTTGTAGCGATACAAAATATGATAAAGAGCATATAATAAATCTGTTGAAATGGGTTTTGACAGGATATAATGAGCATTTTATGGAGGCAAACTTTCATAAAATAAAGGATGTTGATCAGTTGAAGACAGAGTATTTAAAGGGTATACAGCTGTATATTACAATCATAAGACAAGGCATAGATCAGGCGCAGTGCTGATCTGTTTTTTGAAACATGAGATGACCATATGGTCAATATAAATGATAGTAGGCTATATAAGTAGTGAAAATAAAAGTAGTGGAGGGATAGTTATGATAGATAAAATCAAGAAATTTAAAGGGTCCGAGGTACAGATGGAATATCTACTTACTGGAGAAGAACACGATGAAACGATTATGTTTGTGCATGGGGCTGGAACAAATGTAAGACAATTTATCGCACAACATCAATTCTTTTCTAAGGCATATAAAGTCTTGTCTGTATCCTTACGGGGTCATGGAGAATCAACGAATCCTATTATGCGCAGTGTAGCAGAATACACCATGAAAAAACATAGAGATGATATTTTGGAAATACTAGAACATCTTAAAATTCAAAGTATGTACTATGTGGGAAATTCAGCAGGAGGTATGATTGGGTATGAGCTAGTAGCTATAAAGCCTCAATTATTCAAAGGTTTTGTTACTTTTGGCACTACAGCCGAATTAAAATATTCTAGATTTGTGACGAATCTAATAGCAGGAATAGATCAAGTAATGCTGAAGGTCAACCCTTCAGGGTATTATAAATTCATAAGTAAACATAGCAGTAAGTATGAAAATGTGCAGAAGGAAATATACCATGAGTTAATGATGTCCATAGAAGCAGTTCCATATTTTAGGAAAAATTTAGGCAATTACTCATACTTAAAGGTGCTAGAGAACATGGATATTCCTATTCTGCTCATTCAAGGTGAACTAGACCACGATATTAATAACAGTTTGAAAGCTACCCTTGAAATAATTGGACGGAGTCACAATGCCACAGTTGTTACACTAGCAGGAGCAGGACATTTTGCGAATCTAGACAAACCAGAGGAGTTTAATAGGATAATAGAAGATTTCGTTAAAAGTAAATAGTGAAAAGTTAGGATGAGTATAAAGATCGGATGGTATAAGTACCATCCGATCTTTGATTTTACATAAGGTAGTATAAATCGAGACTAAAGTAAAAAGCTGCTTACTGAAGGGATACTGTCAGCTATTCTATGATGTTATAATTTATTGATGGCACCACGCACTGGATTGTTCTTTAGTAATTGTTCTTCAATTTGCAGGGCTACTTGTAATGATTGGATGGCATCTGCAAGGCCTAATTTCGTAGGGATATTTTTTGTGCAGCATTCTAATACATGTTTAATCGATGCTTCATAGCAGCTTTTTTCTATAATGGGTATTTCCACGTTATGAGTATTCGTAAATAACTTAAGAGATCGTTCCAATCTATCTGCATATCCATGCTCAAAGTACTCAATAGTTCCTTCTTCAAAGACAGCTTCATAGCCTACAGTAAAAGGATGGTGCTGTGGCATCATAGAGGAGCTCTGAACTTCCACGATGGTATGGGGATAAAGGAGAATCGCATCCACATGGGATTGACCTTCTTTCCCACTTACTCCGAAAGCAGAAATTTCAGTAGGCATACCTAACAACCACGTAATAAAATCCAATTCATGGATCATGAGATTTTTAGTGATTTTATCTAAGCCTAAATCCCCCCATAAAGGAGGAGTCTTTCTTCTTATATGTAAAGCCTTCAATTTTCCAAGGGAATTTTTTTCGATGGTTTCATAAATGTACTCGTAAGGGTATTCATGTTTAATAAACAGATTAACAAAAACTCGTTTGTCGTACTGTTTTTCTGCGCGTTCCATGGCTATGGCATCTTCAAGAGTTAGACAGATAGGCGTTTCGCAAAAAACATGCTTTCCATTCTTTAATGCCTGGATCACATATTCTTTGTGCATGGAACTAGGAAGACAAATGTCGATTAGGTCGATTTCCTTATTGGTTATGATAGTATCCATATTATTTGTAACTTCTATGGTCATCTCTTTTTTGATCTCATCAAGTTTTTCTGCATTTCTTCCAAAAATCGAGATAGAATGGACATTGTCTAACTCC
>CALKRZ010000127.1 GCA_937989765.1 uncultured Clostridia bacterium
TACTGGGAGATAGGTATATATCTTCATTTCTGGTTACACTCACTGGAATACCTAATGCTTTAAATCTTTCATATTGATACAGTGAGATCTTCAGTACCAGATCTTTTTCTAACCAAATCGCATTGCTTCCACCACCTGGATCTTTTCCCCCATGACCTGGATCAATGAGTATGATAGGTTTTATCATATTTCCACCTCCGTATACCTCATTTTACTACATTGTATGTACTATATATAAAATGAGGGACAGTTTTACCCCTCCACCACAAAAAAAACCTTTCAGCGATCCATCTAAGAAGAAGTAATCTGTCATAGAACAAGCTCTTTTAGAATAAATTTCTACTAAAGCTACATTTGTACTTCTGAAAGAGGGAAACCACATGAAAAAGAAAAACTTGGTTGCAGGCGCATTGATTTTGACAGCAGCAGGACTTTTTACACGGGTGTTAGGCTTTATTTATCGTATCTATATGTCGAATCTTATCGGTTCTGAGGGCATGGGATTGTTCCAACTTATTTTCCCGATCTATATGTTAGTCTGGACCCTATCTGCCTCTGGTCTATCTGTAACAGTGTCCAAGCTTACTGCCCAAGAAAATGCAAAAAGACAGTACGGCTCCATGCATCGGATTTTAAAGCTTTCTATATTACTTTCTGGTACTTTAGGCTTTTTGTTCTCCCTTTTGGTATTCATTTTTGCAGACTGGATCAGCATTGTCCTATTAAAAGATCCAAGACCCGCTCTGGCGCTCCGCTATTTGGCTCCATGCCTTCCCTTTATGGCGATTGGCTCTTGTATTCGCGGATACTTTTATGGACTTCAGGATACTGTCAAACCTGCTTGTGCCCAAGTATTAGAACAAGTAGCAAGAATGGCTGTTATTTATTTTACGGCAGGTTTTTTTATCCCCAAAGGTCTTTCCTATGCCTGTGCCGCTGCAGCATTAGGTATTAGTTCTGGAGAGATTCTTTCATTCTTATATGTCTATTATAGTTATGCTAAGCATCACCAGCAATTAAAGTGTATACCCCGACCCGCTTTGGGAATTTTGGCTACCTTTCATACGGTGATGACTATGGCTGTTCCTCTTACAGCCAATCGAGCCATTACCACCCTTCTTCAAACAGTAGAAAATATATTAATACCCAGGCAGTTACAACTTTTTGGTCTATCTCCCAGAGAAGCAATCAGTATGTATGGGGAATTAACTGGAATGGCGCTTCCTTTAATCTTTTTCCCTTCCGCTTTTATTATTTCCTTGGCTATGACCTTGATCCCTGCTGTTTCTGAAGCCAGTGCGGTAAAAAATATGAAGCGAATTACCTATACGGTGTCCAAAGCCCTTAAGTTTACTGCGATCATCGGTATCGGCGCTGTATGTTTATTTTTTACCTTTTCCCACGAATTAGGTATGGCTATTTATAACAAACCTGAAGTAGGCAAGCTTTTATATGCGATATCGTGGCTCTGTCCCCTTCTATATCTTCAATTAACCCTCACTGCCATCTTAAATGGATTGGGTCAGCAGATGGTTACCTTTCGACACAATGTACTGGGCTCTTTGATCAATATTCTATTTGTGTTTTTTCTCATCCCCGTCTATGGACTCAAAGCATTCTTTTGGGGCGTCTTACTCAGTTTAACGATTACCTCAGTACTGAATCTTCAAAAAGTACTTCGATGTACTGGTTTAGTGTTTGATCTAGGAAATTGGGTCATAAAGCCTGCCTTGTCTGCAGGAGCCTCAGGACTTACGATCTACTATATAAGTCTAAAGATTTTCTTCCCCACCTTATCTCTTGCTTGGGGTACTACCCTATCCATTTTATCGTTAGGCGGGATGTATTTTATTTTTCTATTCTTGATGGGATGTATTACGAAAGAAGATATGAAAATCGTAAAAAGAAGTGTTGCCTAAACATTTATATTGCAAAAAAAGTTTTTACATCGTAGAATAAATGTACAGGTATTTTCATTATATGAACTGGGGTGTATGTATGGACTATAATAATCGCAGACAGTATTTACGGATTCCTGATGATTCTGATGTAACCATTACTACAGAAGATCAAGTATATCATATGAACTGCCAAGATTTTTCTGTGGGCGGATTGGCAGTAGGTTATATTGCGGATTTATCCCTTGGACAGATCGTAGATGTCTCTATCAATATGATCATTGGCCAGTTAGTTTCCAAAGCTGTCGTAAAATGGATCAAAGATGACCTTGCGATCGGCCTCGAATTTATTACACCAGATATACCAAAAGAAGAAAGATAAAGGATCGCATGCTACAATGCGATCCTTTATCTTTCTTACTTCAAACCTAATTCTCTGCGTTTTTTCTCGATATGGTCTATATAAATCTGTATCGTTTTTTCTGCATCCATTTCTACTACTACTTTCCCGAGTCCTAATGTCTCCGTAGTTTCTGTCAATGTCTTCACCACGACACTACTTCCTGTGATCGAAGGAACAGGTGCAATATGCACAAGCCAACCTAAAGCTACAGCTGTACAAGCATCTGCTACCGCCTTTTGTTCTAGATACTCAGGCGCACCGATGACGAGAGGCAGCATATTTGTATCTACACCCAGTGCATCTGCGAGTTCCTTTGCTGTATGCGTCATCTTACCAATATCTACGCAGGCACCATATGTTAGTACTGGAGGAATGCCTAACTGTTTGCAGACCGCTTTCAAACCTTCTCCACATTCTTCTGCTGCATTTGGATTCGTAAGCCCTGTATATTCCATGACAGAAGAAGTACATCCTCCAGATAATACGAGAATATTATTTTTGATAAGCCCTTGGGTGATTTTGAAGATATTGCTGCCTCCTTGGCCATATCGTGCTGTGGTACAGCCTACGATGGTAGCAATCCCTCTAATATTACCATTCGCAATTTGTTCGATCAGAGGGTCAAAACTACCTCCTAACGCTTTTTTGATGGATTCTGTGCTAAAACCTACCATACAATCTGATACATGGGGTGGAATATACGTCTTACGGTTTTCAGATTTTCGTTTTTTGTAGGCCTCAATCGCTATATCTAAAGCCTTTACTGCTTGTTCATTCATTTTCTCAGGCACAAAGTCTAATGTATCCGTCCCTTGGAGTTTGATGACTGGATGGGTACTTAACAACTTGGTACCAAACTTTTTGGCATACAAAGGCATTGTAGGTACTGTACAGTTATAATCGAACATAAATAGATCGATTACCCCTGTAGCTAGGAGATATTCTTGGGAAAGCCATTCGCCTTCCTGTCCTCCATATGCCTTTTGATGATGGGTGCCTTCATAGTTAATGAGCTGCTGCCCTTCACATACATGCCCTAAGATCTGAATACCCTCTGCGCCCGCTGCTTTGGCTTTTTGCTGCCATTCCTCTGTGGAAGCAAGATCTATGGCTACATGTGCCAGTAGAGGCATATGACCATTGGTGATGATATTGATCATATTTGGTTTCAAAAGACCCATATTCTGCTTTTTCGTGGTGATTTCTTGTGTGCCCATCAAGATCTCCTGCAAGATACAAAGTGCAAATAATCCTTGATATTCATTGGCAACACCCAACCGTACACTGTTTAATAGAAACTCTACGGGATCGGATGTAAAGTTTGTCATACAGCGGGTTTGCGCATAGGCGATCTCGCTATAGCCTCCTCCTGGAAACAATCCTAATTCTCTCCAAAGTTCTTTCCTCTTTTGTGGTGCAAAAGCTTCTACCGTCTTAGAGGGAATATGATAGGGTGCATGAATATCCTCCATAATCCAATTTGCAAATCCTACAGCCAGTTTTTCTATCGGCTGATTGGCATCTAATCCTGCCATATCTGCATATTTTTTTAGTTTTTCTGGGTCACGAATCTTAAGTCCACTCTCTGGATGCTCTCCTGCTGCTTTTAAGGTTCTCGCTGCTTGATGAGCATGGAATATATTCGCTGAAGTACCGATGGTTACATGGCGGTACATAAAATTTCTGGCAACCATCGTATGGGCATCTACTCCACAAGTTCCCCGTGGGACTTTAGGACTGATGCGACAGGGACCGTTGGCACACAACTGACAGGACAAGCCTTCGATACAAAATTTACACTGAATAGGCTGTTGCTGTGCAAATCGGTCAAATACATTGGTCATCCCCGCATCATGGGTGACTTGATACATTTCCCGCATGGCTGGATCAATAATAATGTTGAGGGGGTATCCCTCTTTGGACTGATCATCTTTTGCGATATGTTCTCTCTGCCATTTATGTACTTCTTCCATAGATTCGGGAGATTTCTGGATCTTATCATAGTCTACCTTTATTTTTTCATGTAAATCATGATGTAGAGCAGGATCATTATAATCCGCATCCGTAAGCTGTGAGCCAAAGGTATCGGTTTTCCCTCCACTCATTCTCTCTGCACTTCGTTCATAAGATTTTTTGATATCTTGATCGGACATACTACGCCTCCTTTATAAAAATATACATGTTTTCTCCTATACTATTGACTACTTTTCACTACGCTATACATATTTCAGACTTTTCGTAGTAAAAGATCAAAAAATGATCATACTATGCAGTAAGAAATGCGAGCATTCTGGAAGCGCATATAGTAAGACAAACATATACTTTTTGAGAGATCGAAAATATGCTCGTTAGGAGTGAAAGCTGTGAAAGAAAAAATCGTCATCCTTGGAAATGGTATTGCTGCCCTCTCTGCAATAAAAGCAATCCGCGAAGTAGATTCTATAAGTGAAATCCATGTATATGGTGAAGAGCCTTATTACCCCTATAATAGAATTCGCCTATCCAAAGGATTATTGAGTGCTTTAGAAGAAGATAAAATACTGCTACAAAAGAAAGAATGGTATAAAACCAATCATGTAAATATGTATATAGGAAAAAAAGCAGTATTCTTAGATCCTCTTACTCAAATCATCACTTTCCAAGATGGAAGTCAAACTGACTATACAAAGCTCCTCATCGCAACGGGAGCATCTAATGCCATTCCCCCCATCAAAGGAATAGAAAAGAAAGGGGTGTTTACCCTACGAACCTTAGAGGATGCCCAAAGGATTACATCCCAACAAAAACAAGGTTCCTCATTTTTAAATATTGGTGGAGGCATACAAGGGCTGGAAACTGCATGGATTTTGTCTCAATTGCATAAAAAAGTGATTGTGGCAGAACTACTCCCTAGACTTATGCCTAAGCAATTAGATCATAAAGCCTCTACCATAGTAGAAAAAGTTATCCAAGCGCAGGATATAGAAGTACTGACAAATACTCAGATCTCAGAAATAACAGGAAATGCTTGTGTACAGGGATTTTTGACAGCAGATAATGAAAATCACCCCTGTGATACTGTACTATATTCTATCGGGATCTGCCCCAATACACATGGATTCACCGATACAAATCTTATGATAAATAAAGGAATTGTAGTGAATGAAAAGATGCAAACCAATATCCCACACATATATGCTGCAGGAGATGTGGCAGAATTTCAAGATGAGATCTACGGTCTGTGGAATATTGCCATCGAGCAGGGGAAGATCGCAGGATATAATATGGTGGGTAAAGAAAGCTATTACACGCCTATTACACCTGTGACCACACTGACTGCTTTTGGCATTTCTTTATTTTCCATGGGCATCGTGGATGAAACAAAGTCAACCCACGTAGTGATGGAAGATCAATCGGAACAAAATATGTACAGCAAAATTTTCATAAGGAACCAAACAGTGATCGGAGCTATTGTCATAGGCACGATCAAATCCTCTCCTGCTCTAAAATCTGCTATAGAAAATAAGATACCTTTAGGGGATTTAAATTTTTCCAATGTATCAGTTGAAACCCTAATAGAGATAATAAAAAAGAATAAATAATCTTAGGTAATTTTTGAAAGGAGTATCATATGATAGAAATTAAATTTTGCGAAAATAACTTTAGTCATGGGACTGAAGAAGTAATAGTACGGCTTCAAAATGAAGTAGAGGGCGTATCTGTGGAAGTGGAGTCTTGTCTTGGGTATTGTGGAGACTGTGCTGTTGGGCCATTTGCCTTGGTAAATGATGAACTCATACAAGAAGATACCCCTGAGGAATTGTTTGAAAGTATCATGGAACAAATCAAGCAGTAAACGTAAAGGGGACATTTTTTGGTTTGTACAAACCAAAAAATGTCCCCTTTAGAAAATGCGTTTTGCTTTTATTCCATTAACATTTGAATACTTTTACTGCATCTACTAATTCCTCCGAAAGTTGTGCCAAATGCACAGAGGAACTCGTTATTTCTTCCATGGAGGCTGTCTGTTCTTCTGTGATGGATGCAATGGTTGTAATTTCATCTGTAATCGTATTTGTAATCACACTCAAATCTGAAACATCACGGATGATCTCTTCTCTTTCTTTCTCAATACCCTCGTATGTTTTTGTCATCCGTTGGATACTGGTTGCCGTATCTTGAATAAGATCATTAATTTGCGTAAATGCAGAACCTGCCTGCTGCGCAATATTTTCTCCTTTTAATACACTATCCAATCCTTTTTGCATTGCTTCTACTGCTAGATTGGTCTGTTCTTGATTTTTTGTAATTAATTTATCGATAACATTTGCAGATTTTGTAGATTGTTCTGCTAGTTTTCTGATCTCATCGGCTACTACTGCAAAACCTCTTCCTGATTCCCCTGCTCTTGCTGCTTCTATAGCTGCATTGAGTGCCAGTAGATTTGTTTGATCTGCAATCGTAGTGATGGTATTGATGATCGCACCAATCTCACTTGAGCTACCATCTAATGCCATGACTACTGTTTGTACATCTTCGGTTGTTTGGCGAATATTTTTGATTTGTGATATTGTATCTTGGATCGATCCAAGCCCATCCTTTGATTTATCAGACACACTAAATGATAATTCAGATACATGTCCAATATCTTGTTGGATCATTTCTAGTGCGTTATTTAATCGATCCAATTGCAGTACACTATTTGCTATCTTCTGAGACTGTGTACCCATTCTCTCTGTGATATCACCTGCTGTATGTGCGGTATGCTCAATTGCTTTGGTGGCTTCATGAGAGGAAGCACCTAATTCTTCTGCTGAAGAAGCGGTTGTTTCAGCTGATTTTCTTATTTTTTGAATCAAATGCAGTGTATTCGTTGTCATTTTATTTAGACTTTGTTCTACGAGCTTTAATTCTGTCTTGCTTTTTACAGGAACTTGAATGGAAAGATCTCCTTGTGCCACTGCATTAATCGCCTGTACAAGATTCAAAATCGGTTTCGAAACTTTAGAAGCAATCATGAGTACAAAGAATATACATATCACGATACTCAGTATAATGACTCCAATTTGAATCATCAATGACTGTATCAAGCGACTATGATTATAATTTATCTCTACTACACGACTTGGATCGGTACCTATCCCATCAAAAAGATCTATAAAGATGTAGCTTTTGCTGCTGGCAATATTCGAAAATTCTCTAGAATTTCCAGATTCACGAATAAACAAGTCTTTAACAATTTTATTTACCTCTTCAGCTGGCACAAAATCAGGATCTCCTATTTTCGTTGCACCTTCCCCTGTTGGACCATATACAACAACTTGATCTACCATAGGAATATTGGCAGTTAATGTTTCTGTTACTTTAAGAGGATCAAGTTCTGTCATATACTGTGCAAATTCACCTGAAGCCAAGCCAAGTTGGAACAAATACTTTTTATCTGGGGAAGCTTGGTATGCAAATTTTCGCAGCTGCCCTGTTGATGTTTCTGTACTCATCGCATCCGCTCTAAATGCACCACTTTTCCTTAATTCTTCCAATCCATTAAAATAATCAGTCCACTGTTTAAAATCAAGTCCTAAGTCTTTTGGATACGTGGTATGCTCAATCACACCATTTGAAACAATATAGATATCGGTATTCCCACCTAATCTCTTTTTAATATCTTCTAGATTCATGTTGGCAGGATTCTGTCCTGCTTTTCTATATTCTTCATTAAGTATAGAAAAACCATCTTTCATTTGCGTTTCAAGAGATCGTTCTAGCATACGATATGATTCATCAATTAGTACGAACGAATTTATGACTTCGTTTTCTACTTGTTGTTTTGACTGCTTAAAGTCATTTGAAATAGAAACATAGTTGATGACACCCATAACTAACAAAATAGGTACAAAAATAGCTAGCATAGAGAAAGTTAATTGCTTTTTGAATGAGATAAAGTCTTTTTTCATATAATGTCCCCCTTTAGTTTATACATATTATTATGTTAAAATAGTATAATTTTGTCTATATGTTTTTATATCCCATAAGTACTGTAGACTTAGTAGTTCTATTTTGCACTATGGTTTATCCAAAACCTACTATCTAATGAAGGTAATTAACAAAAACAAATAAGATGGCTAAAAAACGTATTAGTTTTTCACTTTATTTTTTCCGAAACGGTAAAGTTATATGAGTAGTATATCAAATAATGTTGATTCTTGCTATGCTTTTTTAACTCTACTAATTAAAACGAAATATTCTGTTTCCGAATATATAGATATATTAATATTCATGAAAAAATTATTGCTACAAGCTTGATTTTCATATATACCTATTCTATTTTCTTCAATATGTATAAAAATCTTTCCTTCTAAAATCCTTACCTATGCACCTTTAATTTCTCCAGTCTTTCTTTCAACATCTTTTCTAGTCCGTTTTCTGTAGGTTTGTAGTAAATCTTTTCCTCCAATTGATCGGGCAGATACTGTTGATGTACATAATTACCAGGATAATCATGCGCATATAAGTATCCAATCCCTCTACCTAACTGCCCTGCTGATTGATAATGCGCATCTTTTAAATACGGGGGGATCCCTCCAATTTGCATATGTTTTACATCTTCTAACGCTTGATCGATCCCTGTCAATGCTGCATTACTCTTAGGCGCACAGGCTACATATACAGCTGCTTGGGATAGGATGATTCGGCCTTCTGGCATTCCAATAAAGTCTACTGCCTGTGCTGCGGACACAGCTATTTGTAGCGCCTGTGGATCTGCATTTCCTACATCCTCCGAAGCACATATCACGATACGGCGGGCTATAAACTTGGGATCTTCTCCCGCATAGATCATTCGAGCCAAATAATATAATGCCGCATCGGGGTCAGAGCCTCTCATACTTTTTATAAAGGCAGAGATCGTATCATAATGATTGTCTCCCATTTTATCATAGTTTAATGCTCGTTTTTGGATACATTCTTCTGCCACTTCTAGTGTAATATGGATCTTGCCATCGTTGGACTGCTCTGTAGTAAGAACGGCAAGCTCTACTGCATTGATCGCCCCTCTGGCATCTCCACTTGCTCTATCTGCAAGAAAATCTAGGGCTTCTTCTGTAATCTCAGCCTGATAAGCACCCAGCCCTTTTTCTGCATCCTGAAGTGCTCTTAGTATTAGAACTTTAATGTGTTCTTTACTTAAATGGTGTAGTTCAAAAATTCGAGATCTAGAAACCAGTGCTTTATTCACTTCAAAATAAGGATTTTCCGTCGTCGCACCGATCAAAATCAAAGTACCATCCTCCACATGGGGAAGGAGCGCATCTTGCTGTGTTTTGTTAAAGCGATGAATTTCATCCACAAATAAAATGGTTTTCTTTCCCATCATACCCATAGTAGTTTTTGCTTCTTCCACGGTCTCTTTGATATCTTTGATCCCTGAGGTCGTGGCATTGAGCTGCACAAATACAGAAGCAGTAGTACTTGCAATAATCTGTGCTAAAGTCGTTTTTCCTGTCCCTGGAGGTCCATAAAAAATAAGCGAACTCAGTTTGTCCGCTTTGATGGCTCTATATAAAAGCTTGCCCCTGCCTGCAATATGCTCCTGCCCTACAAATTCTTCCAAAGTAGTGGGACGCATTCTGGCAGCTAGGGGGGCTTCTGTTCTCATCGTCTTCTGTCTGGCATATTCAAATAAATCCACAACCCCACCATCCTACTTGTTTTTTCCTATACTCATCACCAACGCAATCATCACACCACCTATGATCCCACATACCAAAATCAGCCCTAAAAGTAATATACCCATATTCATCACCATACCCCTTCCCCTTTCAAAAATATATTTTAACCATCCGACATAAGTCCCCCACTTCTATAAGTGGATGTGTAGCCGTAAGTATCCGTAGGAGTTCAAGCTTCGACGGATGGTTAATAAACTGTAGCGTAGCGGAGGTTTATTCCCTTTTACCACATGAAATAGATTCCTTTTATCTGAATTTAGAATATCATATATAGAAATACCATACAACTGCAACTTCTTGACAAAAACCCACAAAACTTCTTGACAACGATTCTCAAAAATATTATAGTAGTACTACAAAGAAATACTATCCTGAAGGTGATTGAATGAAACTAGTAAAAACTACTATCTTCATTTCCGTATTTATGCCGCAAGCGGAGGAATGGAGGTTATCATGGATCTGATCCACGCATTAAAAAATATTGGTTTTACCCAACAGGAAGCCATCATTTATACTACTCTCTGTAAGCAGGGTGCTTTGACTGGTTATGAAGCGGCAAAGCTTTCTGGTATTTCCAGATCCAATGCCTATGCAGCATTATCTAGTCTTGTCGAAAAAGGCGGCGCTCATATGATCCAAGGTGCCTCTGTTAAGTATACGCCTATAGAAAAGCAGGAACTGCTGATCAATGCTCAGCGAGCCTTCTTACACACACTAGACTATATCGATGCGCATCTGCCCCAGCAGATTCCTTTAGATGATCCTTATATCACGCTCACAGGTCATAAAAACATTGTGGATAAAATGAAAAACATGATCCTTCATGGA
>CALKRZ010000128.1 GCA_937989765.1 uncultured Clostridia bacterium
ATTAGATAGGCTATCTGCCATATTATGTCTTAAGTTTATGCTTATGATATATATATAGAGGAGCAAGATACATTTTATACTTTTTTCTAATCGATAAACTTTTATAATGGAGTTCCGTATATAGCAGTGTATAGATGATCACCTATAAAATATGCCTCTTGAAAGGAGCGCACAGATGATTCAAAATGAAAATCCTGAAAACCAAGCAGGAACACAAAACAATGAGATTGAGGGATGGAAACAAAATGGGCAAAGACCAAAATCAAGAAAAATAGGATGGCTCCTAGTAGGTGTGCTATGCATTGTGATAGGTATAGGTGTAGCTGTAGGAATCGCACCTTCTAGAGATAGCAATACAGAGGATAAACTTGGGATCAAAGAAGAAGCAGAAATAGTGCTGCTGGGTAAAAATGGATCTATTATCATAAAAGGATATGAAGGGGATCATATAAAAGTTCAAGTAAGAAGCGTTCCGAATGCAAAGGGAACCAAAAAAATGGATGGATCTATCCCATTAATACAGAAAGATAATAAGTTTTATCTCGATTATGATCAAGCAGAGTATAAAAGCGTATCTATAGAAGCATGGATTCCACAAAAGACATACCATTCTATAAAAGCACAAAGCAGTAATGGTACGATTGATATAAAAAGAGTAGCAGCAGAAGGGATTAGTCTACAGTCTTCTAATGCACGGATCATAGCAGAAGGTCTTAAAAGCAGTGAACTAGATATCCAAACAAGTAATGCAAGAGTAAATCTAGAGGATATTGTTGCCGATGAAGTAAAGCTTAAAACATCCAATGGGTCTGTTCATATGAAAGCGGTAGATAGTAGCATTCAAAAGATTAGTACGAGTAATTCATCCGTACAGGTAGGGATGAAAGAAAAGAATTTTACTCGTTTCCAAAAATATGATATAAATATCAAAACATCTAATGGAAGTATACAGGTTAATACACCGATTAATGATTCTATAGGATATAGGGTAAAGGCTCAAACATCCAATGGAAATATTTCAGCTGACTTAGGCAAAATGAATATATCTAAAAAAGATAAAAAAAGGCTAGAAGCAATCACTGAGAATTTTGAACGTGCGCAAACGCAGATAGAGTTTACTGTAGATACGAGTAATAGTTCTATTCATATTAATTAAAAAAAGGAGGTTTTTTATATGCATTGTAAGGTACACACAGGCCGTATTGCAGAGAATACATGCAGTAAATGTGGTGAATGGATTTGTGAGGAATGCAGAGTGGATATATCTGGAAGAAATGTATGCAAGTCTTGTGTAGAAAAGCAACTATTTTCACCCGTTACCTCTACACCTGTAAAAGCGAAAGAACGTAGAATGATCAGTGGTTTTTGGGTTTTTGTATTTTCTATGGTTCCTGGAGCAGGGCATATGTATATGGGATATATGAAACTGGGGCTTGCCTTTATGACAGCTTTCTTTGGTAATATATTTTTAGTAGATGGTGTTTCACATAGATTCGCCTTTTTGTTTCCAGTGATATGGTTCTACAGCTTTTTTGATGCAAATACGTTAAAGAAGCAAATTCGTGCAGGAGAAACGGTAGTAGACAAACCCACGCAGCATTTCGATTTTTTGGTGAAGTACCGTGTCTGGATGGCAGTGGCAGCGATTAGCATTGGGGTATTAGAACTGATGCAGAGATTTGAGTACGCGATCAGTAGAATTCCATGGGTTAGAAGAATTTTTTCAGGAGGAGGCAGTTTATTCATCCCTCTTGTGCTTATCCTAGGAGGAATTTGGCTAGTTAGAAAAAGTAAAAATGCTACAGATGCTGCAGATGTTGTAGATATGACCCCTTCTAAGAGAGAGAATTAAATCTCTCTTTTTTTTTGTTTCACGTGAAACATTTTGTGTGTGTAAGTAAAAAAATATGTTATAATATGCTATAGTGCGAATGACCTATAGCAAAGTGAGGTGAATATAGTGGGAAGAATTATTGCAGTAGCAAATCAAAAAGGTGGAGTAGGAAAGACCACAACAAATGTAAATTTATCTGCATGTTTGGCAGAAAAAGGTAAAAAGGTGCTTACGATTGATATGGATCCTCAAGGAAATACCAGTAGTGGATTAGGTATTAATAAAAATGAGCTGAAATATACCATATACCACTTACTCTTGGGGGAGTGTTCCATCGAAGAGCTCCTGATTAAAACACAGGTAGAAAACCTTGATCTCTTTCCAGCGAATATGGAACTGGCGGGTGCAGAGATAGAATTAATCAGCATAGAAAAAAGAGAATATTTATTAAAAACTATTTTGTCTCAGGTTAAGGATCAATATGATTTTATACTTATGGACTGCCCACCTTCATTAAATATATTGACACTTAATGCATTGACTGCTGCAGATAGCATTTTAGTTCCCATACAATGCGAATATTATGCGCTAGAAGGATTAACACAGCTCATGAATACGATTCAATTAGTGCAAAAGAGATTAAATCCAGGATTGAAAATAGAAGGTGTAGTATTTACGATGTTTGATGCGAGAACTAATTTATCATTGCAAGTAGTAGAAGAGGTAAAGAAATGCCTAAAAGAAAATATCTACAGAAGTGTTGTTCCAAGAAATGTTCGTTTGGGAGAGGCACCGAGTCATGGACTGCCCATCACCTTGTATGATAGCCGCTCGAAAGGAGCAGAAAGCTATAGAATGCTGGCTGAAGAAGTAATAGAAAGGGAGTAAGTCGATGACAAAGAGAGGTTTGGGCAAAGGATTGGCAGCACTTATTACAGATCACTCCGTAGAGGAGTTGACATATAGTGGCATACAGGAAATCGAAATACAGAAGATAGAGCCAAATCGTAAGCAGCCTAGAAAATTATTTAATGAAAATACGCTACAAGAATTGGCAGAATCCATAAAGCAGTACGGGATTGTACAACCCCTCTTAGTGAAAAAAATGGATGAATACTATGAAATCATCGCGGGGGAGCGGCGGTGGAGAGCGGCTAGAATAGCAGGAATAAAAAAAGTTCCAGTTATTATTAAGGAGTATTCTCTGCAGGAAGCGTTAGAAATTTCTCTTATAGAAAATATCCAACGAGAAGACTTAAATCCCATAGAGGAAGCAGAAAGCTATAAACGCTTGACAGAGGATTTTGGACTAAGTCAAGAAGAGGTAGCTACCAAGGTAGGAAAAAATCGTTCCACAATAACGAACTCTATGCGTCTTTTGCAATTGGATGAAAGAGTGCAGGGTATGATCATTGACGAGAGAGTAAGTAGTGGTCATGGTAGAGCGCTACTTTCTATAGGTGATCATCAAAAACAATATGAATTGGCAGAAAAAATCATACAAAATAATATCAGTGTGAGAGAAACAGAGCGCTTAGTGAAAGTAGCCCAAGAGACAAAAGTAGCCACGCCGCCCCCAAATCAAAGATTGCAGGCGGAGTATAAACATATAGAAGAGCAATTCAAGCACATACTAGGCACTAAAGTTCAACTATCGCAAGGTAGAAAAAAAGGGAAAATTGAAATCGAATACTATTCAGATGATGATTTGGATAGAATATTACAGCTTATGAAATCTATACAATAGTAAACGAATCACTGCAAAAGCACATACTTTTGTAGTGATTTCAGTAAAAACAAGAGGTGGCATGATGAACGAATTAGTAGAAATGATGAGCATGTATGCACCAATCCTATTGATTGCATTAACCATTGGATGGGTGTTTTTGTTAATATTATGTATTTTAAATAATAGGAAAATAGGAAAACTGCAAGAAAAGTATAATTTTTTTATGGGTAAAGGTGAGCCAAAGCAGATAGAGGAACTTTTAGTGGAGCATATCCAAAAGGTTCACGAAGTAGCTGCAAGTCAAAGTCAGATGATGGATCGATGTAATTCTATAGAAAAAAATCTACAACAGTGCACACAAAAAATGGGAATTATACGGTATAATCCTTTTGATGAAATGGGTGGAGATCTTTGCTTTGCAATCGCCCTTTTGGATGACCAAGATAATGGAGTTGTGTTAAATGGCATATATAGCAGAGAAGGATCTTATACCTATGCAAAGCCTATAGAAGGGGGTAAAAGTAAATATACACTTTCGGCAGAGGAAGTACAAGCATTAGATATGGCAATAAGAACAGCATATCATAAGGCAACTTCAAAAAAATAACTAGTCAATCTGCTGGTCTATTTTGTGTCATACTGCGTCAGCAGAACCCGATGATAGCGCTACTATAGTAGCGAGCACCTCTAGCAACGGAACCTGCTTCCTTGTCTGACACAAAATATCCTCAGCATCTTTGCAAAGTTTTTTCTTTCAGTTGCCTAAGTCAAAATAGTAAGTAGGGCGAGAATATGAAGTATGTAGTAATTGTGAACCCTTGTGCGGGTAAGGGAAGAGCGCGAAAAGTGATACCGATCATTTGTGAAGTGATGAAGGCATCGGGAGAAGCATTTGAAATATGGCAAACAACTCGTCCGGGGCATGCCGTAGAATTAGCAAAAAAGGCAGCACAGTTAGGAGTAGAGGTCGTCGTCGCGGTAGGTGGAGATGGAACAGTATTTGAAGTAGTGAATGGGATTGTTCATACAGGTGTAATCTTGGGGATTATACCAACAGGTACAGGCAATGATCTGGCAAGATCTCTACACATTTCCAAAGATACTACACATGCCATACAACAGATCCTATCTGGGACCCCTAAAAAAATAGATTTGGGAATTGCCAATGGAAAATACTTTATTAATGTGGCAAGTATAGGGATTGATGCAGAAATTGCAGCTTGGACAAAACAAACGAAGAAGTTTCTGTCAGGAAGTAGTGCATATATAGTTTCTATGATCAAAAATATAATAACATATAAACCGATACATATGAAGTTTACCATTGATGGGCAGTGTTTTGAACAAGAAACGCTCTTGGCTGCCATTTGTAATGGGAAATATTATGGAGGAGGAGTCCGCATCGCTCCTAACGCCATATTGGATGATGGACTTTTTGAAATCTGTATCATAGAAAGACTTACGAAGTGGAAAACACTACGGCTTTTTCCTACTGTTTTTTTTGGTAAACATATAAAATTTAAAGAAGTTAAGATCTATAAAGGTCATGAGATTACTGTTGAGTTTACAGGAGACACTAAACTTAATCTAGATGGAGATTTATTTAAGGTATCCTCATCTGTATTGTTTCACGTGGAACATCAGACAGTAAAAATAATAAATTGATGTATATCAAACACCTTCAGGGTAAAACTATACTTGGAGGTGTTTTTTGTGATTGTGGCTGTTCAAAAAGGTATGGAAGGAATAAAGGGTAAACTAGAGGAAAGAGGATACCAAGTAGTATATTATGATGAATATCAACATCCCATTGATGCATTTGTATATCATGGACATGGAGGAGACGGCATACTAGAAAATTTCCATGTGCCTGTGATGATGGATTCCTTTATCCAGCATGGAGAAGAACAACATGGGACGGGCGTATTAATGGTCAATGCCCTCAATAGAGATATTGTTGAGATCGATAGGACTTTACGTACAAAAACATACAGTCCTTTATTCTAAGAGGAGGCCCTAGGGCCTCCTCTTA
>CALKRZ010000129.1 GCA_937989765.1 uncultured Clostridia bacterium
CATGTGTTGGAATCCTTATATGGAGTATGGTGATGATCGCTACATGTCCTATTTATGCAACATCAGATACAAAGGATATAAAAATGGACGCTAAACAAAATAAGTCTATGAAAATCACAGAGGTCATCGATAAGGTCAATCCTTCGGTGGTGGCAATTATCGGCAGAAATAAAAATTATAGACAAGAAGAAAATGTGTATTCTAAAATGCCTACAGATTTACAGCATGGGTCAGGGGTGATTATCTCAGCGGAAGGACGAATCATCACCAATTATCATGTCATCGATGGAATGGAAGAAATTTATGTGATCATGTATGATGGAAAGACTTATAAAGCGCAACTTTTATATGGGGATGCAGATATGGATCTTGCCCTTATTAAGATTAGTCGTAGTCATCTTAGTCCTATAGATATGGAAAGTTCACAAAATATTCAAGTAGGAGATGAGGTAGTGGCTATAGGTACGCCATTATATCTAGGATATCGCAACACAGCAACTAAAGGGATTATCAGTGGGCTCAATCGCCCAGTAGATAAAACATATACATATCTTCAAACAGATGCAGCGATTAATCCTGGCAACAGTGGAGGACCCTTGGTCAATATGAATGGGAAATTAGTTGGGATTAACACACTGGGGTATACCTATAGCTCAGGTATGAATTTTTCTATACCTGTTCACAATGTGCAGTACTTTATGGAGCATTACAATCGATTTGGTAAGATACGAAGAACCTATACTGGAATTGAAATAGAAGAAACCTGGGCGGCTCTATTAGGTATACCTAGCAATCAAGGACTGAAAGTAATTATGGTGAAAGAAGATGCTGTAGTGAGTAACGAGGAAGTTCATGAAGAAGATATTTTGGAAACGGTAGAAGGCAAATTAGTTACATCCATCGCCCAATATAATGAAGTAATGAAACAATATTTGCCTGGAGAAGAAGTCGCATTAGGATTTTCTAGAGGAGAGGCTATGTACTATATCAAAGTAATACTAAAAGAAAAAGTAGAAGGAATAAAAAAATGAGCAATGGGGAGAGAAAATATGTGAATAACACCAACAAGTTTTTAATAAGAGCATTGATCTGCATAGGTCTTGTAACGATAATGCCTATTTCGGTATGGGGTGCAGAGGAACAAGGAAACATTAATTTGTATGAAGTGTTTTCTAATAAAGCAGAGCAGATGAAGACACAAGTGGGAAGTCAGATCTATAAATGGTCTATGAATTTACCAGGAGATGCGATCATCTACAAATCAAATAAAGCCAATAACTTTGAAATGAATACAGAAAGCTATCAATCTATGGTACGACTGCAAGTAGTAAAAAATGAAAGCAAGGGGACACTAGAAGAAATATTATATGCTATTCAAACGAGGATGGTAAGTCAATATAACCTCGATATTCCATATGGACGTAAAGAATATGTATATACCATAGAAAAAGACCAAGATGGAAAAGGATATATACGCATTGTAAGGAGCAGCCAACAGTATGATTATATGTATGTGGGCGAAGTAGCAGATAGCATTGGGGACTATATAGAAAATAGAATCTATATAGAGAATGAATATATATATAATCTAGAAATAGAGATGGGTGGAAAATTTTTTCAGGAGCATCCAGAAATGTTTGAGAAACTAATTTCTTCTTTTATAGTATCCTTTGATAGTACCAACCCACATATAAAAGAACTTTCAGATTCAGTGAGTACAGAACGCATCCATAGAAATGAAAGTTATGGATGGGAAATAAATGTAAAACCTTATTGGCGAGCAGAGGGAATTCCAGGTGGACGGATACAGCATTTTGGTGTTGTATATAGTGATGAAGAATTATATGGAGTCAGTGAAGAAGAGGTAGAGAAAGAAGACAAAAATACGATAGAAGAAATTCAAGTGTATCTAATCAGTTCTATAGAGCAAGGGCAAACGTTGGATCAATGGGTTGAAAAAGAAATACAGTATATGAGTAAGTATCAAAACAAAAAGACATTTACGATCTTGTCTCGAAAATCTGAAGTCTTAGGACAAACCCCAGTAGTACGGGTTGTCATAGAATACCAAGGAATCAAGAAAGAACCTTTTATTCAAGAATATTTGTATACAATAGGGAATGGATATAAATACAGGGTCATTGCTACGATACCCTACCAAAAATACACCGATGAAAAGGTAAGGAAAACTTATTCAGAAATGCTGGATTCTTTCAGACTTATCGATGCAAAAAGTAAATATCTAGGAAATATACAAGATACGCGACACTGGTTTGTAAGTGAAGAATGGAAAACAGTAAAAATGAAGCAGTACACATTTAGCACTAAAATTCCTAAAAGTTGGGCAGTATTTGATAAAAATCAAAATCTATATGATAATAATCAAGAAATGATCCATAGTTATCAACCCTATAGCCGCATGGATCTTACTATGGTAGTAGGGCTTAACACACAGGATTTTAAAGAATTTTTGAAAGATGTAGTAAAAAGATTTATAGAATCTGATGAAGTAAGAGCAGGACTTGCAGATATAAAGATCGCATCGGGGAAGCAGAATGGCGTAGAAGTATACCGTGTGCATCTTGAATATAATATGGATACCTTAGAAAAGTTTATGGAGTTAGACAAAACAAAAAAATATGAATATAATGACTTGCTGAATGAATATATTTATGTGGCAAAAATAGGTAACGATGTCTATCTTCAAAATATTAGAATTCCGCTAGCCAATATCACTTCAGAAAGTAAAAAAGAAGCAGAGAGTATTTGGTCCCATACTGAAATGGGCAAAATGAATATAAGTAAACTTATCAGCAAGTGGAAAGAGCATGTTATAAAAGAATTTGAAAATGAGAAAAAGTAGAAAGTGTAAAAGGGGCCTATTTGAAGGCCTCTTTTTGCACATTTTTTCACAGATCCTAAAATATATGAATAAAAATAAAGGGTTTTATAAAAAAATGTAGTATATATACAATAAAGAGTACAATCATCCGACAGAGGGGTCATAAACTTGTGAAGGAGTGCTTGTTTCTTTCACGATCTTCAGTCTAAAAAGTAGGTGATATAGTGGATCTTCGAATTCTACAGGAGGAACGTGAATTTCAAATACTGAGTAAGTATGGAACAAAGAGTAGAGAAACAAAGGGTAGGACCAAATCTGAAAAACAATGTGATATTCGGACAGAATTCCAGCGGGACCGAGATCGAATACTTCACTGTAAAGCATTTCGCAGATTAAAGCATAAAACACAGGTTTTTATTTCTCCAGAAGGAGATCACTATAGGACAAGGCTAACGCATACCTTAGAAGTAGCTCAGATTGCTCGAACTATTTCTAGGGCGCTGGGACTAAATGAAGATTTAACAGAGGCAATTTCCTTGGCGCATGATTTAGGTCATACTCCTTTTGGCCATGCGGGAGAAGCAATTTTACATGAAGTATGTCCCATGGGCTTTAAACATTATGAACAAAGTATCCGTGTGGTTGAAATATTAGAACACGATGGAAAGGGGCTCAATCTAACTTGGGAAGTAAAAGATGGTATACAAAACCATCCTACCAAAGGAAAGCCCAATACATTAGAAGGCAAAGTTGTTCAATTGGCAGACAAGATTGCGTATATTAATCATGATATTGATGATGCGATTCGAGGTGGAGTACTAGGCGAACAAGAGTTGCCTGAAAGTTGTGTAGAGATTATAGGTACCACATCAGGGCAACGAATCAATACTATGATTCGAGATGTAGTACTAAGTAGTCTTCATAAGCCTACTATTTGTATGAGTGAACGAGTAAAAAATGCTATGATCACACTAAGACAATATATGTTTGATCATGTATATGTAGGATCAAGAGCTAAGGAACAAGAACAAAAAGCACAACATATTATTGTTCAATTATATGAGTATTTTATTAAGAATCCACATTTGCTGCAAGGAGAATTTCAACATATGATTCAAGCACAAAAGGAGCCGATCGAACAAATTGTCTGTGATTATATTGCAGGGATGACTGATCGATATGCAATTAACATATTTTGTAAAATTTATTTACCTACTTCTTGGAATATATATTAGCGTATTATACAAAGATAATAGGGAAATAAACAGGATAGGTACAGCGTGGAAATGTGATGAAATATAAATAAAAAAATAAAGTATAGGGTACATATTCTATAATAATTACACAAACTATTATATTTTTATAATTTTATAAAGGAATATCATAAATAGTGTCGAATAACTTAAAGCGTGAACTCTAGTGGAATGATCTGTGAGTAAAGCATATAGGAGTATAAGTTTAAAAGGAGAGCCATGTATTATTCAGAGGAAATCATTGAAGAAGTACGGATTGAAAATGACATCGTGGATGTAGTTTCTGAATATATTCAGTTGAAGAAAAAAGGAAGTTCTTATTTTGGATTATGTCCTTTCCATAATGAAAGTACGCCTTCTTTTTCCGTGAGTCCAGATAAACAAATGTATTATTGTTTTGGATGTGGTGCTGGAGGAAATGTGCTAAGTTTTCTTATGCAAATGGAGAATTATGATTTTGTAGAAGCCGTAAAATATTTAGCAGCACGAGCGCATGTGATGCTTCCAGAGCCAGAATATTCTCAAGAAGCAAAAAAACATTTCTTATTAAAGGAACAATTATTTAGCATACATAAGGAAGCAGCCAAGTATTTTTACTATAATCTATATAGTGAGAGGGGAACCGCAGCCTTAGAGTATTTAGAGAAGCGAAAAACTAATCTAGAGGTTCAAAAAACTTTTGGACTTGGATATTCCAATATCACGGCATATGATTTATATAAATATTTACGGCATAAAGGATATGAAGATGAAGTATTAATGCAGTCAGGACTCATAAATACTAGTAAGAAATCCCAAGGATATATGGATCGATTCTGGAATCGATTAATGTTTCCTATTTTTGATGTGCATGGTCGTATTATTGGATTTGGGGGCAGAACGATTGGAGAAGGAGAGCCCAAGTATTTAAACTCCCCAGAAACCACATTGTTTCATAAAGGGAAAAATTTATACGGGTTACATTTAGCAAGAGTTTCAAGAAAACAGCAGATTCTTATGGTAGAAGGATATATGGATGTCATCTCTTTATATCAAGCAGGTTTTCATAATGTAGTAGCTACCCTAGGAACGGCGTGTACTTCAGACCAGGGAAGATTACTACGAAAATATGCTTCAGAAGTCGTAATTATCTATGATAGTGATGAAGCAGGGATTAACGCATCCTTGCGTGCTATTCCTATTTTAGTCTCAGCAGGACTTACTGTGCGCGTTTTACAGATCTCAGAAGGAAAGGACCCTGATGAGTATATTAAACAAAAAGGAAGAGATGCTTTTGAGCAAGCGCTACAACAATCCAAAAGTCATATCAACTTTCAGGTAGATGTGCTAGCTAAAAAGTTTGATCTTCATAATACAGAACAAAAAGTAACATTTACAACAGAAGTGGCAAAGATTTTAGCTAAGCTTTCCAGTGCAATAGAACAAGATGCATATATGAAGCAGATTGCAAAGGATACGAGTCTTTCTGAGAATGCTATTCAAATAGAAATTGGAAAGATGATGCAGCGGGAAGTGAAAATGCCTAAACCACCCAGTAAGCCAGTAGCTTATGTTAAAAATTATTCAACCTCTAAAGGGTTTGGACATATACAAAAAAATATGGGGCAAAGAGGAATTATAGAAGCCCAAAAAAATTTGATATATTTATTAGCCACTAACCCTGTAGTCTATGAAAAAGTAGGTGCAGTTCTGTCTCCAGATGATTTTCTAGACGATTTTTTTCAAAGAGCAGCTACTTTGATCTTTGCGTATAATGAAAAAAGACAGACCATACATCCTGCAGAAGTAGTCAATTCTTTTGTAGAGCTAGAAGAGCAGAAGCTGATCGCTCAGATTTTTAATGGGCAGCCAGAATACAAATCGGGTCAAGCATTAGAAAAAGCAGTGAATGATCAAGTCAAGTTGATCAAAAGGCATAGAATTGATATAAAGGCTAGAACGAGTACAGATATTGAAGAATTGCAAAAATTGATTGAAGAAAAAAGAAGATTAGAAAATTTGTATATTCTATTTACAGATGGTTAAAATAGTAAACACATAAGAAAGGAAGGATCACCGGTGAAGTCCAACGAAGAAAATACGCTATTAAATCGCTTAAAAGATCTGGTTATCATAGGAAAAAAGAAAAAAGGTGTACTTGAATATAAAGAAATGATGGATCATTTGTCTGATATAGAACTAGATCCCGATCAGATCGAAAAAATATATGAATATTTAGAGTCTCAAAATATTGATATTTTGGGAGCGATCGAAGAAGAGGAAGAAGTCGAAAAAGATCTGGACTTAAGCTTACCAGAAGGCATCAATATTGATGATCCTGTTCGAATGTATCTGAAAGAAATCGGGAAGGTTCCTCTATTAAGTGCAGATGAAGAAATAGAACTGGCTAAAAAAATGGAGGAAGGGGATCAGGACTCCAAAAGAAAGTTAGCAGAGGCCAATCTTCGTTTGGTGGTAAGTATCGCAAAAAGATATGTGGGTCGGGGAATGCTGTTTTTAGATTTGATTCAAGAAGGTAACTTGGGACTTATTAAGGCTGTAGAAAAGTTTGACTATCGTAAAGGATATAAGTTTAGTACATATGCTACATGGTGGATTCGACAGGCAATTACGAGAGCCATAGCAGATCAAGCCAGAACGATTCGTATTCCAGTTCATATGGTGGAGACGATCAATAAACTCATTCGAGTATCTAGGCAGTTACTTCAAGAACTCGGCAGAGAACCAGTGCCAGAAGAAGTTGCTCAGGAAATGCAAATGCCAGTGGAAAAAGTACGAGAGATCATGAAGATAGCACAAGAACCAGTTTCTCTGGAAACGCCTATTGGAGAAGAAGAGGACAGCCATCTGGGAGACTTTATTCCCGATGAGGATATTCCAGCACCAGCGGAAGCAGCAGCCTTTACTTTATTAAAGGAACAATTGATGGATGTGCTAGATACCCTAACAGAACGGGAAGAAAAGGTGCTTAGGCTTCGATTTGGATTGGATGATGGTAGAGCCCGTACATTAGAAGAAGTAGGAAAAGAATTTAGTGTTACAAGAGAAAGAATCAGACAAATTGAAGCAAAGGCGTTACGAAAATTGAGACATCCTAGTAGAAGTAAAAAGTTAAAAGATTATCTAGAATAGAAGTTGATATCGTTCAACTTCTATTTTTCTTGTACTGTTCTAATTAGGATCTCTTAAAAAGCATATTACCTATTATATGCTTTTTAAGAGATATGTATTATTTTTTTGGAAGGAGAAGAATATGCAATTATCGAAGCGATTATATACCATTGCAGGACAAGTCCCACTAGGAAGCCGCATTGCCGATATTGGCACAGATCATGGATATGTGCCGATTTATCTTTATTTGCATAACCAAATTGAGAAAGCAATCGCTGCAGATTTACATAAAGGTCCTCTAGAAAAAGCAAGAACAAATATACAAGCTTATAAAGCAACGCATAAAATCGAAACAAGACTGGGTAATGGACTGCAAATGATTCAGCCTGGGGAAGTAGATGTCATCATTATTGCAGGCATGGGGGGTAGACTCATAGGAGAAATCTTAGAAGCAGGACAGGCAGTTATGAAAGAAAGCCAATGCCTTATTCTTCAACCCCAGCTAGATCTTGAATATGTGCGGAAATTTATTCATCACTACAGGTTTCAAATTATAGAAGAACAAATGGTTGAAGAAGACGGTAAATATTATACCATTTTGACAGCAACCCCAGGAGAAGAAAAGTATGATCGATCTGCCGATTACTTGTTTGGCAAAAAACTGATCGAGAAAAAAGATCCAGTATTAAAAGAATATATTCAATACAAATTGCAGGAATTTAATAAAATTCATCGAAATATTATATATAACGGAAATGAAGCAGCAAAAATAAAAACAAAGGAATTAGAAAGCAATATCGGATTATACACGGAGGTCTTATCATGGCTGTAAGATGCAATTTGATCATGAAGCATATGGAGAAACTAGCACCCATAGGCTATGGACAGGAATGGGATAATATAGGTCTTTTAGTGGGTGATCCCACCCAAGAGATCCACAGAGTACTATTAGCCCTAGATGCCACAGAAGAAGTGATTGATGAGGCGGTAGCCAAGAAGGTTGATCTTATTATTACACATCACCCTCTATTATTTAAGCGTATCAAATCTATTCGAAAAGATACACCAGTAGGGCAGTGCATATACAAACTAATACAGCATCACATCAGTTGCTATGCAGCACACACCAATCTGGATATTGCTTTTGGAGGTACCAATGAAATATTGGCACAAAAACTTGGAGTATATGATACAAAAGTACTTCATCCCTTATGTTCAGAAGGAGAAGTCTTTGGCTTTGGTCGTATCGGTAGGTTGAAGGAACCTGTAACCCTAGAGCAGTATGGAAATTTTGTTCGAGATCATCTTGGACTTACGCATATTCAAGTAGTAGGCAACTTGCAGAGAAATATTCATAAAGTAGCCTTATGCAGTGGAAGCGGTATAGAATTTATGAAGGATGCAGTAGCTAGTGGAGCAGATGTATATGTAACAGGAGATATTAAATTTCATGATGCCCAGGCAGCCCAACAAATGGATTTGTGTTTGATTGATGCATCGCATTATGGAACAGAAAATATTGTCATACCCACTTTAGCTAAATATTTAAAGAATTGGGCTGAATTAGAATCTCATAGAGTGGATATACTTGCTTCAGAAATAAATGGACAGCCATTTTATTTATTGAAATAGATCGGATCTCAGAAAAAGTATGTGGTAAGGCAAATACACAAAATGTAGAGGAAGGGAGGTATTTGTCAGATGAAAGTGGGTCTGGCAAGAAGCATATGACGAATCAAACTGTTGTGCAAGTTACTTTTCCAGATAGTACCATACGTCAATATCCTATAGGAACGACCCTTTTAGAAATGAGTAAGGAGCATGCCACGAGTTTTGAAGCGCCTATTGTAGTAGCCAAGGTGAATAATGAATTAAAAGAGCTCTCAAAGGCTATAAAGAATGATTGCATGGTGGAATTTTTTGATATGACCCATTCGGACGGCTTGAGGATTTATCAGCGGAGCGTAACATTTTTATTACTTAGAGCAGCTAGAGATGTGTTAGGCGAATGTAAAGTGATCGTAGAGCATTCGATCAGCAAGGGTTTTTATTGTGAGATCCAAGGAGATCTGATCGTGACGCAAGAAATGCTTGATAAAATATCTCGAAAAATGCAGGAGCTAGTGGATCAGGACATTCCTTTCGAAAAAATTTCTGTACCATTAGAAGAAGCACTGAGGATTTTTCATGAAAATGGGATGTACGATAAGGTGAAATTGTTTAAGTACCGTAGGGCATCTACAGTCAATCTATATAAATTAGGGTGGCTCTCTAATTATTTTTATGGATATATGGTTCCGAGTACAGGTCATTTAAAGCACTTTAGGATCGTGCTCGCTGAACCAGGTTTTGTCCTGCAGTTTCCATCACAAAAAATGCCCAATGAAGTGCCACCTTATGTACCCCAAACAAAACTTTCACAAGTTTTTCGCGAATGTGAAAACTGGGGTCGTATCATGAATGTAGATACAGTGGGAGCACTCAATGATATCGTATGCAAGGGAGGGGTGGGGGATCTCATTCGTATATCCGAAGCCCTTCATGAAAAGAAGATTGCACAAATTGCCGATATGATTGCTGAACGCAAAGGCCAAGTAGGAATGGTACTGATTGCGGGTCCTTCTTCTTCAGGAAAAACTACTTTTGCACAAAGGCTTTCTATTCAACTTCGGGTAAATGGTTTACGGCCTCAATCTATTTCTCTAGATGATTATTTTGTCAATCGAGAATTTACGCCGGTAGATGAAAAAGGAGACTTAGACTTTGAAGCACTAGAGGCAGTAGATGTGAGCCTTTTTAATCAAAACCTAGCACAACTTTTACGAGGAGAAGCGGTAGAATTACCTACATTTAACTTCCAAACCGGTACTCGTGAGTATAAGGGAAGAGTGCTGAAGTTGGATGTGAACGATATTTTAGTAATTGAAGGAATTCATGGCCTCAATGAAAAATTAACGGCTACGATTCCCAAAGAAAATAAATTTAAAATCTATGTGAGTGCGTTAACACAGTTAAACATTGATGATCACAATCGAATTCCTACTACGGATACAAGAATTCTTCGACGCATTGTACGAGACAATCAGTTTAGAGGAAACAATGCAGAACGTACGATTCAGCTTTGGCCATCTGTAAGAAGAGGAGAAGAAAAAAATATTTTTCCTTTCCAACAATATGCGGATGTGATGTTTAACTCTTCGCTTATTTATGAGCTCTCTATTTTAAAACAGTTTGCAGAACCTCTACTTTTTAATGTAGATAAATCACTGCCTCAGTACGGAGAAGCCAAGAGACTCATTAAATTTTTAGATTATTTCTTAGGGGTGAGTAGTGAAGAAGTACCCAAGAATTCTATTATTCGAGAGTTTATTGGAGGAGGCTGCTTTCATCCATAATGTTAAATAGGATACATATATTTACAGTTGATTATTCTTTGGAAATATGATAAGATATGCAAATGAGTAAGTCAGATGGTCGCATGTACGAATCCGAGAGGCCGTACATGAGGAAAGTCCGGGCTCCATAGGGCAGGGTGCTGGGTAATACCCAGTGGAGGCGACTCTAAGGAAAGTGCAACAGAAATAAACCGCCTAGTTTAGGCTAGGTAAGGATGGAAAGGTGAGGTAAGAGCTCACCGCTTCTTAGGTGACTAAGAAGGCTCTGTAAACCCCACCTGGAGCAAGACCAAGTAGCGAAGCATATGGGACTGCCCGTCCCGCTTCCGGGTAAGGTCGCATGAGTGTGCTGGTAACAGTATGCCTAGATAGATGACTGTCAAATACAGAACTCGGCTTATAGATTTGCTCATACATAAACCTATAAATCCAGCGAATGCCGGAGTTATAGGTTTTATTTATAGCACTACTTTTATTACATAAGGAGTGAGAGTTTATGCAAACTATTGATGATCTAAGACTGGCTGTACTAATCGATGCAGACAATGTGCCATATAGCAATCTAAAAGAAATGATGGAAGAAATTGCTTTATACGGCATACCTACATTCAAAAGGATTTATGGAGATTGGACTAAGCCCAATCTGAGCGGATGGAAAAGCCCACTTCTAGAGCATGCGATCACACCTATTCAACAATATAGTTATACAACAGGAAAAAATGCAACAGATTCAGCGATGATTATTGATGCCATGGATATTTTGTATTCTGGAAAAGTGGATGGTTTTTGTCTAGTATCAAGTGATAGTGATTTTACACGTCTTGCAATCAGGCTCCGAGAAGCAGGCATGAAAGTGATTGGCATAGGAGAAAGAAAAACACCTAATCCATTTATCGTTGCCTGTGATAAATTTATTTATTTTGAAATTTTGAAGTCTGCTGCTGCAAAGAAAGATACTGAAGATATAGAGGTCAGCAGTAAAAAAGAAAAATATAAACAGGGAAAAGAAGAAGCGATTGGATCGAAGATTACAAAAAAAGTAATTCAACTCATTGTAGCTTCTGTATCGGATCTAGCAGATGATAATGGATGGGCATATCTTGGCGATGTGGGAAACTTGATTTTGAAAAAACAGCCAGATTTTGACCCTAGAAATTATGGGTATCCCAAACTAACACCCTTTATAAAGACATTAGATATGTTTGAAATCAATGAGAGAGATAGTAGTAAATATCATGTAAAACATATTTATATTCGCCTAAAACAAAATAAATCATAAAGCAGAGCTTATGTATGATATATATCACGAAAATACAGTATAAAACCACTGATCAAATGATCAGTGGTTTTATACTGTGAAAATATTACTGTAGATTTTCTATAGTATATTCTTTTTCGGTTTTTTCTACTACAGTAATCTCTAGTCCCCCGAATTTTCCTGCTAATCCATTATAAATGAGAGACATAAGCATAGTAATTATGCCGTACATGGGTAGGAGTACGAGGGGAATAAAGATATAGATCACACCGATAATTCCGATCTCAGGCTCTGATATAGAAAATCCAATCACAGCAAACAAAACTCCAATAAGAGCCATGAAAATCATGGGTACGATCATTAAATAAATCATAGCCTTAAAACTGCTTACAATACCTACTTTTTTGATTTCTAACTTTTTCATAGAGCACCTCCTTTTGTGATAAGTATAGGATATCACAGATCTAAGTTTGGCACACAAAAATTATTATGAGAACTAAAATATTTTCTATATACATTTTTTTGATATAGATGCAAATACTAAATAGAACCCATCTCAAGTCAATCACTCTTATTTTATGGAGGATGCGTCAGAATGAGGGAGAAATATTTTATGGAAGGTGGTTACTATGAAAGACATAGTATTAAAAGCAGTTGCTTACTGCACAATATCCGATACAGCTAAAAGTAGCGTAGAAGTATTAAAAGAACACTACTATCAGTTAATGAAGGAAAAAGGGTATGGAGTAGCAGAAGTAGGAACATATCACAGGCAGAATGGTACAACTGAACTTATACAGGGAATTTATGCAGATGAGGGAAGTGCAGGATTAGGGATAGAAGGGCATCCTGCATTAGGGCAACTGATCAAAGATGCCCAAGAAAGAAATTTTGATATTATGTTTATCAATGATATCAATATGATTGAAAATCAAGAACTCACCCAAGTATTAAAAGATATTTATAAATTGGGGATCTATGTATTTATTGAATCCACAGAAGATACACCCATCCACCAAAGTAAAGATCATGATTTATTACTTACTATCAATGATTATTTAGCGCAAACTCACCAACAAAACCCTAGGGTATAAAAAAAGCCTCTTTAAAGAGGCTTTTTTTAGTAATTATTGTAATCCTAAGAGTACAGCGCCGATAACAAATAAAGAACCGAATAAGAATAGGACACCTTGAAATTTGATTTGGAATTTGGCCCATTTGCTCCAATCTAATCGAGCAACACCTAATACGCCCATCAGACATCCAGAGGTAGGGACGATCATATTAGAAAATCCATCGCCTAATTGGAATGCGAGTACCGATACTTGTCTTGAAACGCCCACCATATCTGATAAAGGTGCCATCAAAGGCATGGTAAGTGCTGCTTGACCAGAACCAGATACTACAAAGAAGTTAAATACAGTTTGGAATACATACATGACCCAAGCAGAAAATATAGAAGGTAATCCTTGGAGTGCTGTTCCTGCACCATGAAGAATGGTATTTAATACTGTCGGTGCAGTTGGGTCATCGCCACCTAATACCAACATAATTCCTTTTGCCATCCCTACGACTAAGGCAGCCCCAATCAAATCTTTTGCGCCATCTCTAAACGAAGAAGCAATGTCATTGATATGCATATCATTGAGTTTAAATAGTACGCCAATGATCCCAGCGACAACACCCATGATCAAGAATTGAGTTGCGATTTCGGGTATATAGTATTGATGTTTGACAACACCCCATATCACCCAAATGATGCCAACTACGATAGTGAGAAGTACCAGACCATGACCTAAGGTAAAGTTAGCTTTCACGTCTGATTTCCCTTTATAATTATTTCGATAATATTCATCAGATGCATAAGAAATAGATGATTCTGGGTTTTTTCTCACTTTTTGAGCGTAGTATAAAGTATATCCAACACCAATCAAAGTAAAGAAAAACCACATTCCCATTCTAAAGGGTGTTCCAGACATAACGGGTACCCCTGCAACCCCTTGGGCGATCACGACACCAAATGGATTCATCCAAGAAGTAGCAAAACCGATTTGAGTAGCCACATAGGTAACCATGATCGCCGTAATAGCATCATAGCCCATGGCGATCACAAGGGGTACAAGAATCATGGCAAAGGGAATGGCTTCCTCACCCATACCAAATACAGCGCCTCCTAAAGAAAATAAAAAGAATAAGACGGGAAATAAATACACTTCAGATCCCTTGGTTTTTTGAATCATAGTCAAAATTCCTGCATCTACAGCGCCAGTTCTCAGAATAATCCCAAAGGCGCCACCTATAATGAGAATAAAAGCAATAACTCCGACAGCAGAGCCCCATTTACTTCCTGATACTAACCCTTCAAATACATAATTAGTAACACCCACTTCTCCAAAAGGCTCAAATAGTTTGATGCCTTTATATAATGGATTTCCCTGCTCATCTTGTACAATTTCAAAACTAGCAGGATCTAATACAGTTTTGGTTTTTTCTTTCCCATCTTGCATATATGTTACATCATGGGTGGCAAATTGGCCTACAGGCACAATATAGGTTAACAGTGCAGCTACAAGCACTACAAAAAAGATAATGACATAAGTATCCGGCATTCGCCATGGTTTTTGCTGTGTACTTTCTTTGGTTTTAGTCGTCATTCAAAATTCCCCCTTTTTCATCATAGATAAAATAATTCACTGTGCTTGCTCTATACAGGAATCTTATTGATTATACATAAAATTTATACTTAAATGCAATATCAAAACAAAAAAAATCATCTATTAGAATATTAAGACTCGAACGTACCTTTTACTACGATTACTCCATTTTCCATCATTTTTTGCCCTTTCGCCAATACGGAGTGAATGGATAGGTCTTTGTTTAATAAGACGAGATCTGCATCACAACCTGGTTGTATTCTGCCTTTGTGGGGAAGCTTTAGCATGGTTGCAGGATTGGAGGTAATCGTTTGAAGGGCATGGGCAAGAGGAATTTGTTCTTGTAGCACACAGTCTCGCACTTCTTGGAATAAGGATAAGACACTCCCTACTGTAAGTCCGCGAAGGTTGCCTTGAGCATCAAAATCAGGGAGACTGCCTTGACCATCAGAGCTGAAGGTAATCCGTTCAATAGATACTTCTTCTCGGAGCATAGTGGCTAAGGCTTTACTACATTTTACCTCTCCTTCTGCAAGAAATAGAGGCGTAGTACTAGTGGTAAAATCTATATTTCCCCCTTTTTTTCCATACTCAATGGCTTTTTGAAATAATTGAGGATTTCTATTCATATGGGTAGGAATAAATTGATGAATAGGTATGTCTGTTGTATGAGCTGTCTTTTCCAAGTAGTCCACCATTTGTGTGCCATCTCCCATATGGATATTGACAATGCCTGCTTTTCCAGAGAGGATACCTCCAAGTCTAGCCGCAGCAGCCACTTTTTGAAATTCCACTAGAGTAGGGCAGGAGGATCGATGATCTGATAAAGCAATTTCACCCACACCGATTATTTTGTCTATCAAAATCAAATCATCGGTTATATTTCCAGTTAAGGTTCGCACAGGGATCTCATAAGAGCCAGTGTATATATATGTACTCATCCCTTCTTCTTCTAAAGCTCTAGATTTTGCCAAGAGGGATGCGATACTTCGGGTGGTACCGTCAGTCCCCAAACATCCTACAACAGTGGTGATACCCGCTCCTATTAAGGTGCCTAGTTGTATTTCGGGTGTTCGGGTATGAAATCCACCTTCTCCACCGCCTCCTATGATATGTACATGGCTGTCTATAAATCCGGGGACCACGTATTCAGTAGAAGCATCATAGACATTTATGGGGACGAAGTGATCAGGGATTTGTATATGGTCTTCAATATACGCAATTTTTCCTCCCACCAATAGAATATCTTTTTTACCAAGGTACTGTGGTGCGTATACTTCTCCATTTTGAAGTAAGGTAATCATAGGAAAACTCCTTCTTATAATATTTTCAGGATCTCAGAAAAAGTATGTGGTGGTAAGGCAAATATATAAATCTGGAAACAACTGCAACAAAGGAGCACGTCCCAGATTTCAGCTAAACTCACCCTTTGCACAAGTGCGATTTTGCAGTTGTTGGAAGACTTATATATTTGCCTTACCACATACTTTTTCTGAGATCCTA
>CALKRZ010000130.1 GCA_937989765.1 uncultured Clostridia bacterium
CAAGATATATTTATTCCCAAAGGGGATCATATGGGCGCGGTGACTGGACATAAGGTAGTGGTCAAGGTCACTCGTTGGCCAGAAGGTCGAAGAAATCCAGAAGGAAAGGTTATGGAGCTTTTGGGTCATGTGAATGATCCAGGCGTAGACATCCTAGCCATCGTGCGTCAGTTTGAGCTGCCTACTGAATTTCCAGAAGAGGTCTATGAGCAGATTAAGCGGATCGCGGAAGAAGTGCCAGAAGAAATATCCAAGACAAGAGAAGACCTACGAGGCATTCGGATGGTTACGATCGATGGAGAAGATGCCAAGGATCTAGATGATGCCATTTCTCTAGAGAAGCTTCCTACGGGCATGTATCGTCTAGGTGTTCATATCGCGGATGTCACTCACTATGTGAAGGAAAATACGGTACTAGATAAAGAAGCCTTGAAGCGATCTACGAGTGTATATTTAGTAGACCGAGTCATCCCGATGCTGCCTCATAAACTATCCAATGGGATCTGTTCTTTGAATGCAGGCGTAGACCGATTAGCCCTGAGCTGCATTATGGATATTGATCCAGAGGGTAACGTCGTCACGCACCGAATTACAGAAGCCGTGATCAATATTGACCGTCGTATGACCTATACCAATGTCAAAAAGATACTCATAGATCAAGACCCAGAAGTGATAGAGGAATACAAAGAATATGTAGACTTCTTTAAGATGATGGAAAAACTCTGTCATGTACTCAGGAATAAGAGAATGCAAAGAGGGGCGATAGACTTTGATTTCCAAGAATCGAAAATTAAGATGGATGAAAACGGCAAACCCATCGACATCGTGCCATACGAAAGGAATATCGCAACCAAAATCATCGAAGAGTTCATGTTGGTCTGTAATGAGACGATTGCTGAAAATCATTTTTGGCAAGGTATTCCTTTCATTTATCGTTCCCATGATGATCCAGATCCTGAAAAAATCCAAAAGCTTTCGGAATTTATATATAGCTTTGGATATCATATCAAGGGTGCTACTAAAATTCATCCCAAAGCGCTCCAAAAGATACTCAAAGACATAGAAGGTACACCAGAGGAACATGTGATCAGTAGAATTGTACTGCGTTCCATGCGTCAAGCACGGTATACGCCTACCAATGACGAACACTTTGGACTCGCAGCCAAGTATTACTGCCACTTTACTTCACCGATCCGTCGGTATCCCGATTTACAGATCCACCGGTTGATTAAAGAAAATCTACAGGGTGGTATTACGGGCAAACGAGAAAATGCGCTAAAGAAAAAAATGCCAGAAGTAGCCAAGCACTGCTCTGTCCGAGAACGCATCGCAGAAGAAGCAGAAAGAGAAACAGATCAACTCAAAAAAGTAGAATACATGATGGGCAAAATCGGTCAAATGTTTGATGGAGTCATCTCAGGAGTCACTTCATGGGGAATGTACGTAGAACTAGCCAACACAGTAGAAGGCTTGGTCCATGTGACCACCATGGATGATGATTATTATATCTATGACGATGCGCATCATATCTTTATCGGGGAACGAAAAAAGAAGATCTACCGCTTGGGAGATAAAGTGAGAATCCAAGTCATGAAAGCCAATATGGCAGATCGCACCATCGACTTTGCCTTGGCTGCAGAAGGAGAAGCATAAGAAATGTAATCACAGAAATAGCGTATGCCAATTGGTATACGCTATTTCTGTGACTTCTTTATGATGCCTTATTTGGACTGGATATACTGTAATGCAAAATCAATCATATCGGGCTCAGTGTACAAAATATCAGGGGCAATGCCCTGATGATGAATATTGACATTGGTAGGCGTATTCCATAGAAGCGTGGTTGCCTTGATGGCATAGCCTCTTCGTAGGGGGAGGGTGACTTGACCGATCCCTTTACCAAAGGTAGTTTCCCCGATCAGTGTGACATTATCCAGATTGTCCCGCAGGGAAGCAATAAAACTCTCCGAAGAACTGGCAGAGTTTTTATTCTGCAAGATAACGATTTGACGATACGGTAAAACCTGCTTTCCTTTACTTTTTTCTGTCCTAGTAAAGAGTTTGAACCGCGTCATGTCTTGGGATATGACCATCCCCTTAGGTAGAAACAGATCGGACATATGATACTGTGCGAAAATATCTCCCCCAGGATTATCCCGCAGATCGATGATAATATTCTCATACTGCTGAAGGGTAGACAGATGATCCTTTATAAACTGTTGGGTGTATTTGGAGAAATTGCCTAGGCGCATATAGATAACATCATCCGTCAGTGGCGTAAGCTCTGACTGATCGGCTTCCTCCTTGTCTAGCTCCTTGGACCTTTTGTACTGCTCAGGAAGATACGGATAAGTATATCGATCCTCATTATAACTACGAAGCTCTCGGGTTACTACAGCCATCACCACATTATCAAAATAGGCATAATACTGACCCTCTACATCTCTTTTTAACTCTTTCTCATACATCAGGTCCAGCGCATCAGTAAATATATAATGCTCCGTGATCAGATGCTTAAATACTAGATAATCAAAACTAAGGTATACATAGTAGGACATGCCTGTGAGTATAATCAGAAAGATAGACAAAAGGATATAAAAGCGCTTTCGTAGCTGCGAGTATCTGGTTTCTAAAGATAAATAAATTTTTCGTTTTGGTTTGAACATAAAAATGCTCCTTTGTGGGTAAAATCTATTCTTATTGTATCCTATTGGTGCATAAAAATAAATGATATCAGTGAAATAAAGTGAAACTTTATACACTCAACACCAGATGCCCTGATTGACAAAAAAATGTTACTTCTCCATACTGACGAAAGAAATAATGCAATTTACAAAAATAGGTTCTTGAAAAAGAAAATCATTGTGGTATAATAGAATATGCACCCTTGAGGTGAGGTATTTTCATAGGGAGTGTAACTGTATGGCAAAAGAACATGAATCCACCAAAATGATCGCCCAAAACAAAAAAGCATACTTTGACTACTTCATCGAAGAAACCTTTGAAGCGGGCATATCTCTATCAGGCACGGAAGTAAAATCCCTGCGTGGAGGGAAAGGCAGCGTCAAAGAAAGCTTCATCCGTATTGAAAATGGAGAAGCCTTTATCTACAATATGCACATCAGTCCTTATGAACAGGGCAATATCTACAACAAAGATCCTCTCCGCACCAGAAAGCTTTTGCTCCATAAAGCACAAATCAACAAACTTATGGGCGCCGTAGCGATCGCGGGGTATACCATCGTTCCACTGAGAGTATATCTCAAAGGCAGCTATGTCAAAGTAGCCATCGGTATTGCCAAAGGCAAGAAGCTCTATGACAAGAGAGAAGATATCGCCAAAAAAGATATGCGCAGGGAAGCAGAAAAAGAGTTCAAAGTCAGAAATCTAACCTAAGTTACAGTTCCATTTATTCATTCATAGATCATGAGTGAACAACACGGGGGTGTAAAGGTTTCGACGGGGATCTTGAAAGCTTGGACAGCCATCCGCAGACCCGGTTTGCTGCGTCACAAAACCGGAAAATTTATAAACGCTAACGACAATTTAGCATTCGCTGCCTAATGGCAGCCGTCAGCCTCTAGTCATCCGCTACTAGAGAACCTGGCGTCGACTTGCGGAGCACTTCACTTCCAAAGCTTTGAGGAAAGTGAAAGACCTTATGAAGCTACTGAACTCTAGAGCCTGTTGACCGGCGCCAGAGAGAGGGAATGTTAAAAGATCAACTGTGATGGGAGAAGTTCTTGTCGACGGGTTTTCGGACGGGGGTTCAATTCCCCCCACCTCCATTCGACGTATGTACAATGTGAAAAATATCAAATACGACAAAATAAGTTTGTGAAGCCCTTGAGTCTTGTAATGAGATTCAGGGGCTGTCGTGTAAGTGGAGATATATAAAGGAGTGATCTATATGGAATTTGTAAGAGAGATCATAGATAGTGATGTATTAGATCATATTATAAAGATTCCAGAAAGCTTAAAGCATCGTAGGGTAGAAATAATTCTATTACCTATAGTGGAATCAGATGTGAAAACACATGTACATGAAAAACGTGCTCGAGGAATATTAGAGAAGTATAAAAATCCTTCTTTGATCGGCAAAGAAAATGGAGCATGGGAAAAGGCGGTACAAGAAAAATATGAAAATCGTTGATGCCAATGTTGTACTTCGGTATTTGTTGAATGATCATGAAGAGCTGAGCAAAAAGGCAGCAGATATATTAGAAAGTCATACTGTTTCTATTTTGAATGAAGTGATTGCAGAAATTATTTATGTTCTCGAAAAGGTTTATAAGATTGATAGAAAAGATATTTATGAATCCCTAAGAGAATTAATGCAGTACGAAAATATTATGATTGATGAAGAAGAAGTGCTTCTGACT
>CALKRZ010000131.1 GCA_937989765.1 uncultured Clostridia bacterium
GTATATTATGGATTAATTTAATGCCTATGATATAGTAATAGGCAAAATATAATATTTGAAGAATATACAAGGCTGTTGTATAATATAGGTATATATTCCTAGACTTCTTTAAAAATAGAAGGTGATGTGTATGCAAGAAAAAAATGCGCTACTACAAGGGATTGTACAAATGATGATTGATAGTACAGATATAGAATACTTCTATATGAGTTTTATCGATAGATTTTACGATTCTATTTTTACTGGTTTTATGACGGAGGATCAGAAAAAACAAGGTAGTATGATGCGGGATACATTAAAACAACAGGGCTTGTTAGTTTTACAGGAGAATAGCTTTTGGGGAGAAGGTTCTCATCCATATGCTTATTTTGGTATTATTCCTATTTTTCATAATGCAGAAATCATAGGGTATTTTATTACAACCAAGTCAGAAGAATTTACTATAAAGCAAAAAGCAATTATTCAAAGAGGTATTTTTCTCATAAATAATGGTTTGGATTTAGAAAAGCAAACCAATGTATGTACGTATCATTTTAAATTTTGTGATTTGCTACGGGTTTTTAATAGCAACCTATCCTTAGATAAAAAATTAGAACATGTATTTGTTAATATTAAAAAGGTCTTTTCTATGGATACAATTATGTATATAAAAGATGAGGCAAACTTATGTGGCATTCCAGAGTTTATATTAGAGAAGCAATATAAAAAGCATATGAAAGAATTAAGTATTCCTTGGAGTCAAGTAGAAGCGCTCCATGAACGGACTTCAGAGAGCCAAGAGATGGAGTATTGGACAGAAGGAGTCATACAGCAGTATATACCTTCCTATGTCATAGATCTTTTTCATATGAAAGAAGTACTATTTCTTCCCCTACCTAAGCAATCTAAGGTGATTGGATTTGCACTTTTTTATAGTCAAGAAAAAATCTCTATTTCACCTGCATTTAAAAGTCTTATACAACGTGTCTTAGTAGAAGTAAATTCTGCTATAGAAGGAGAAATAAAGTGGAACGAGCATATTTACCGGGTCATGGAATTAAGTACTTTACATGATATTATAGAAAAGGTAAAGCATAAGGAATTAAGCCGTGAAGAAATTATGAACACGATTGTTCAGGCTGTGCCAAAGGTGACAGGGCTCAGTAGATGTACTATAGGATTACTGGATTCAACAGGTTTATTTTTGCGACCAAAGTATTCTACCTTTTCTAATCCGTTGCAGACAACTAAAATTTCTCTTGATAGGAGTTCAGTAAAGGATCGTACAGCGATCTTAGCCATAGAAACCAAAGAGCCTATTATTGTATACAATGCTAGAGAAGATGAGCGTTGTGATCCAGATCTGGCAAAAGAGCTAGGAGTTTATTCTAATATCACAGTACCTTTGTTGGATAATAAAAATGAAGCATTAGGGGTTATATATCTAGATAATGAAGATTTTCGCATTTTTAAAGAAAAACAAGTAGAATATTATATGATTTTGGCACGACAAATCGCTCTTTTGATTGAAAATAGTAGAGCTGTCAATGAAATAGGCAAAAAAGCGATAAAAGATGGACTTCTTAGTATTTATAATAGAGAGTATATCAATCGTCAGTATGAACAGTTTAAAGAAGAGTATATACAGCATCAAGTTCCTTATGCCATCATGATGATTGATTTAGATTACTTTAAGCAGATTAATGATACTTTTGGTCATGGGTATGGGGATGAAGTTTTGGTAAGAGCTGTTGAGGTGATACAGGAGCATATACGTCAACAGGATATCGTAGGAAGATATGGAGGAGAAGAATTCGTCATACTGCTCCCTATGATCTATGGTAAAGAAGCGGTAAAAGTAGCAGAAAGAATTCGAAGGGCTACACAGGCGCTCATCATGAAAAGGGATATTACTGTATCTATTGGGGTTGCAGATTGTACTATGTCCGATAACCCTATGGTTGCTGCAGATGAAGCATTGTATATAGCCAAGGAAAATGGTAGAAACCAAGTACAATTATACAAATAAGAAGGATTTGTTACGACAGGAGGCTTTTATGATCGAAACAAAATGGTATAAAGGGAATGAAGATACTAAAGACGCATTTTTGATTCGTCGAGAGGTTTTCATCAAAGAGCAGGGTGTACCAGAGGAGATAGAAATGGATGATCAGGATGAGACTGCCGATCATGTAGTCATCTACGATCGGCATAAACCCATAGGGACAGGACGGCTCATCCTAGTAGATGGACAATATATCATCGGTCGAATCGCGGTATTACAAGAAGCCAGAGGCGCCAAAATAGGCGATCTAATTGTGCGGGTACTCGTTCGCAAAGCCTTTGATAAGGGAGCACAGGAGGTACATCTTCATGCACAAACTAGAGTACAAGGATTTTATGAAAAGATAGGGTTTGTACCCTTTGGAGAAGTATATGACGAAGCAGGAATTCCTCATATTAGTATGGTCAAAAAAGAAGATGTAGCAGGATGCTGTCATAAATAATAGAATGATAAAGCCGCCGTATAGATTCACCTCTAGCAAGATGGGTAGAGGTGAATCTATACGGCGGCTTTTTTGTTTGAAATAGCATAAAAAGGTACTAGAAATTAAAAAATCATTTCTCCTGGTTTATAACCGTCAGGCAATACTTCTTCACTTAAAAATTTGAAAGTGTCATCACGTAGTAGGGGTAAAAATACTTCGTATGGAATCTTAGAAAACTCACAGGCATAATTATTGGCTCCGAACCACTTACCCTCTTTGCTGCTCAAATTTAAACCTCTTGCAAATTTTGTATTGTTTGAGCAATCATGAACTGCCAAATCCCATTTTTCTTCATCGGCTATTTTCATGAATTTCAGAGTTAATTCCCTGCTCCAAATAGGAGATATATAACCGTGCCTTGCAATATACATATTTTCTCCATGATAATTGTCTATGTTATTCTCATTTAAATGTAATTCTGCACAATTGATAAAATCAAGTTTTGTATCTAAGATCGCTTGCTTTTTCTTAAAAAAAGCTTCGAAAAACTCAGGCGTCATGGGAGTTTCAACACCTACATTTTCAATATATTTTTTGGCTATTCCAATATTTTTAATCACTTCGTCTGAACATGTAGAAGCACCCAGATTGAAACGGATCTCGTTAAGACCAGCTTCACCTAAAGCTTTCAATGTCTCTTCTGTAGCTAAAGTGCCATTTGTATATAGATGCTGATGAATCCCTGCAGCACTAAATTTCTTTATAACCGAATAGTATTTTTCAATTTCCATAAAAGGTTCTAAATATACATAAGCAATACCAGTTGGCTTTTCATGTATAGACAATAATAAATCTATATCCTTTTCATAGAATCTAGTGCCACCTATTTCCCACATACCTTCACCAATTGGTTCTGAG
>CALKRZ010000132.1 GCA_937989765.1 uncultured Clostridia bacterium
ATCGCTTTCTTGGTTTGATTTTCATAGCTCGTGACAGTAGAAAAAGAATTGCTGATCAAGATAAGACTATCTTGTATATCCACGAAACTAATCTTTTTTTCATCTTTTTTATATTTGTTGGCATCTTTTATATATTGATCCAGCGCATATACAAAGGCACTTTTCACTGCTTTATCCGGGGCACCTCCATGCTCTAAAAAGCTAGAGTTATGGTAATAGTCTAGTAGATTTATTTCATTATTAAAAGAAAAGCAAACTTGCAGTTTTACTTTGTATTCTGGTTTATCTTGCCGGTCTCGTCCACGAGTTTCAGTTACCCAGTGCTGCATAGAAGTAAAGCTTTTTTCTTGACCAAGTTCTTTCATATAATCCATAATGCCATTTTCATAGCAGTAGGTAAAAGATTCATCGGATGGCTCATCATATAAGCTAAAGGTTAAACCAGCATTCACGATCGCCTGTTTTTTTAGGATATCTTGAAAATAAGAAAGTGGAATGGATATATCAGTAAAAACGGAAAGATCGGGTTTCCATTTGATGATAGAACCCGTATGTTTATAGGAACAAGGCTTTTTATAAAGACCGCCTATATTTTCTCCTTTTTCAAAATGAAGCCAATACTCATGATCATCCCGATAGATGGTCACATCCATATATTCGGAACTATACTGGGTAGCACAGCTCCCTAGACCATTAAGACCTAGACTGTATTCATAGTGATCTCCACCATTATTGTTATACTTTCCACCGGCATATAGTTCGCAAAATACCAGTTCCCAGTTATACCTTTGCTCATTAGGGTTAAAGTCTACAGGGATACCACGGGCATAGTCTTTTACTGTAATGGAGTGGTCGGTATGTCTTGTTACTTCAATCATATGACCATAGCCTTCGCGGGCTTCATCTATAGAATTAGAGAGTATTTCAAATACAGAATGTTCACAGCCTTCTAACCCATCAGAGCCAAAAATAACCCCAGGGCGAAGTCTCACTCGATCAGCACCTTTTAGGGAAGAAATGCTAGTATTGCCATAAGTACTGCTAGAATGATGATTTTTCATAAAACGCACCTGCTTTACATAGAATAAATATAGTGTATAACGAACGTATGTTTGTGTCAAGCTGTACATAAAATAAATAGTACAGATCTCAGCCGTTCTTCCTGTCTATAGTAGCAGTAAATCTTGTATATGAGAAGATACTTTATGTAAGTTCTACAATAAATTTTGTATTGGTAAAATTTTTATAAGGATAAATCAATACCATAAGACATACTATAATACTGTGTTATAGTATTAAACTTTAGGCAACTGAAAGAAAATAACTGGTCAAAATGCTGAGGATATTTTGTGCCAGACAAGGAAGCAGGTTCCGCTGCTAGTTGGGCTATCAGTGGGTTCTGCTGACGCAGTATGACGCAAAATAGACCAGCAGATTGACCAGTTATTTTTTTGAAGTTGCCTTATATTGAATTTTATTTCTGAAGGAGGATTTATCATGAGAGAAGGATTCATTCCAACTGTATTAGGAACTGCTGTTACTACAGCGGGGGCTGTATTAGAAGGAACGACGATGAGACGGGGCAGAAAAGGACAGAATGGGATGATGCCTATGGTAGCAGCAGGCATTATTGGATTTGGACTAGCCCATGTAGTATTAGGAACCATAGATTTGATCGAACATAGAAATGACTAACAGTCAAAAGTAAGGATATCGTTCCTTACTAAAAGTAAGGATATCATTCCTTACTTTTTTTTATACATTTTGTAGATACTTTGGTATACTAGTATTCAATAATCAATCAAGTGCATAGAGAGGTATACTATGAAAAAATTTAAAAAGGCATATATAGAAATCACCAACATCTGTAATCTGTCTTGTGCGTTTTGTCCTAAAACAAAACGCAAGCCACAGTGTATGGATATAGATCATTTTACGCATGTTTTACATAAACTACAAGGGCATACAGACCACATATACCTACATGTATTAGGAGAGCCGCTCTTACATCCGAAATTAGATCAAATACTGGATATTTGCAGTCAAATGAAGGTTAAAGTTAATATAACTACTAATGGAACATTGATTGGTGAAGTACAGGAACTACTTCTTTCAAAAGAAGCAGTTCGACAGATCAATTTTTCCCTCCATAGTTTTGGAGCCAATGATCAGGATGAAGCAATGGAAGCGTATATCGGTAAAATAATAGGCTTTGCTAAAAAAGCACAAGCTTCAACCAATTTCTATATATGCCTGCGGCTTTGGAATGTTCAAAAAGGATCTTTTGATCACAATAAGCAAATTTTACGGATGCTAGAAGATGCGTTTTCCTTAGACTGGAAGATTGAAGAAAGACTGACCTTAGGCAATGGTATTACGTTAGGCACAAGGATATTTTTACAACAGGATTTACAATTTACATGGCCGTATGTAGATGCGCATGTAGGAGCATGTAGCGGATTTTGTTATGGGTTAAGAGATCAGATGGCTGTGTTAGTGGATGGAACAGTAGTACCCTGCTGCTTAGATGGAGAAGGTGTCATCTCCTTAGGCAACTTATATGAATGTACCCTACAAGAAATACTAGAAGGAAAAAGAGCAAGAGATTTATATGAAGGATTTTCAAATAGAAATATAGTAGAACCTTTGTGTAGCAATTGTGGATATAGAATTCTACAGGAAAGAAAATAGGCTAAAGAGGCGACAAGGAGTGAAGTGCAGTGGACAAAAAAATTATGGTTGGTATCGTTGGATTTGGACTTTCAGCAGAATGTTTTCACGCACCTTTTATATACAGCAATAGCAAATTTATATTGAAAAAAGTAGTGGAAAGGCATTCAAACTTAGCCAAAAAGCAATATCCAGAGGTGGAAATAGAACGAGATTATAATAAACTTCTTTCTGATCCATTCATTGATTTAATAGTGATTACTACGCCGAATATATATCATTTTTCTATGGTAGAGGCAGCTTTGCAGGCAGGGAAACATGTGGTAGTAGAAAAGCCTTTTACGGTTACAACCCAGGAAGCAGATAGACTCATACAGCTTGCCCAAACACAGGGAAAAGTCCTTGCCGTGTATCAGAATAGACGATGGGATGGAGACTATAAAACGATCAAGAGCATCATTAAACAAGGATTATTGGGGGAAGTAGTAGAATATGAAGCGCATTTTGACAGGTATCGCAACTTTTTGAAAGAAAATACATGGAAAGAGGAGCCACTTCCAGGATCCGGAATAGTATATGATTTGGGCGCACATCTGATTGATCAAGCGGTAGACTTATTTGGACTGCCCCATAGTGTGACAGGATATACTGGCATCCAACGAAGTGGAAGCAAGATCTGTGATAGTTTTGATATACGATTGGACTATAATAGAATAAAAGTAGTATTAAAGGCAGGTATGCTTATTCGTGAGCCAGGCCCTCGATTTATGATTCATGGAACCAAAGGGTCTTTCCTAAAATATGGGATGGATGTACAAGAAGCAGCACTACGAAGAGGAGAAGCACCTATAACAGAGCAGTGGGGTGCAGAACCTAAAGAGCAATGGGGACTGCTACATACTGAAATGAATGGACTTCATTTTAATGGTAAAGTAGAGACGATACCTGGATCTTATCAAGACTTCTATACCAATGTATATAATGCGATGGTATCTGGAGAAGAACTTGTAGTAAAACCGGAACAAGCGCGCAATGTGATTCGAATCATTGAGTTAGTGCAAAAGAGCAGTGAGCAGAAAACGACGCTTTGCTTCTAAGTAGAATGCTAGCTATAGGAGTACTTTTCTCTTAATGGGGTATTATAATATTATATTTTTGCATAAATCCCAGATTTATAAGGAGGAAGCGTATGCCAGAAGTACAGTTGAAAGTTGAAATTCCCGTAGGAGAAGATCAGGACTTTAGAGATCCTAATGGATATGAAGCTTTTTTTTCATCTATTAAAGAAGATATCGCCAGTGATCTAGAGCATATTTTTGAAGGGTATAGTATGAGTATCAAAGAAATATATTATATGAATGATCACCAAAGTCACGATACCATTCTTTATCTGAAGGGTGATGTAGAATTTTTGGAATTAGTAGAGGACATGGATTTTGTAGAGAACGCGGAGGATTTTATCTTTGAACTAGAAAGTAGACTAGAACAATATATCGTGAATAATAGAAAGTATTTCCGTATTAATGAAGATGGCGGTATTCAAGCTCAGCTAGAATGGGTATAAAAAAGAATCTCTGAAAAAGCATTTGTATTACTCAATGCTTTTTCAGAGATCTGTAGTTTTAAAGTGTAAAGATGCTTTTTTTCAGCGCTTTTAATAAGGCAGTATTTTGTTCAGGAAGCAAAAAGCAAAACCGTAGAAATCTTTCATTCAAAAATGGGAAGCTACTGGCATCCCGAATCAAGATTTTTTGTGGAATGAGTTTTTCAAAAATCATAGAAGAGGTAATTTCTTTATTTAAAAGCTTAAAAAGAACGAAATTTGCAGTTGGGTGGTATACTTTTATAGATGACCAACTACCAAGCTCTTTATAAATTCGATTTCGTTCTTTGGCGATCAACTCTCTTGTAGCCATATAGTACGCCTCATCTTGGAACATGACTTCGCCCGCAAAACTAGCTAAGATATTAATCGTCCATGGATTTTTTAATGCTTGTATACGACCTAGGAGTTCTTCATTTCCACAGATCCCATACCCTAGACGTAATCCAGGTGCGGCATAAAATTTAGAAATACCTCTTAAAACGAGGATGTTATTATAAGAAGAGGCTAAAGGAATAGCAGTAAGTTCATCCATTTTTTCTGCAAATTCTACATAGGTCTCATCGATCATCACGAAGATATCCCTTTCTTTACAGCAGTCAAGAATAATCCGAAGATCTTCTCTAGTAATAGCAGTGCTAGTGGGATTATTAGGATTGCAGAGCACTAAAAGATCAAGTTCATCCTTTAGATGAAGCAGAAGATCAGAGATATCTAGTTTGAAATCTACTTCTTCTTGAAGACGATAATAATGGGAGGAACCCCCACTTAGAAATATTTCACGTTCATATTCAGAGTAAGTAGGGCCTATGATTAAGGCTTTTTTTGGTTTTAATAAATGAATCATAAGGGAGATGAGTTCAGTAGAACCATTGCCTACGATAATATGATCCATATCAGCCTTGGTATAGGCTGCAATACTTCTACGGAGCGCTGTATATTTTATATCTGGATAGGTAGCGATCAGATCTAAATGAGAGGAAAGTTCTTTTTTTACCCTTGGCGAAATGCCCAAGGGATTTATATTTCCACTAAAGTCAATCAGTTCATTTCTATCTATTCCGTATTTTTCTTGTATAGTATCTAGGTCTCCGCCATGTTGAAAATGTTTTGATTTTGGCATGAGATCCCTCCTTTATATTCAAAGTGAAATATAGGCTATTACAATAACCTAGTGTTATTATACACAAAAATACTGAAAGATAACTATCATAAAATGTATGCGAGGTATTTTGCAAATCAATTGTATAGTTTTTTCAATTTAGTTTTACAGTAGGTTCGTTTCAATGCTATAATAAAACTACTTGTAAAACAAGTTAAGGCAACTTCAAAAAAATAACTGGTCAATCTGCTGGTCTATTTTGCGTCATACTGCGTCAGCAGAACCCTCTGATAGCGCTGCTAGCAGCGGAACCTGCTTCCTTGTCTGACACAAAATATCCTCAGCATTTTGACAAGTTATTTTCTTTCAGTTGCCTAAAATATGTATGGGTTAGGTGGAAAACATGACATTACAACGAATGATACAGGAATTTATGCTATTGGAGTACTCGGCTCAGATCACTGCAATTATACTAGCAGCCTTTATAGTTTTAACGATACTTCTTCGAGTTGTACTTACAATGTGGTATCAAGGCTATCTCTCTACATTTAGGTGGAGTAGGAAAGAGATCAAAAAGAAAGAGGATTTGGTGCCAACGCACTCTTTTCTATTAAATCGAATTATGAAAGATTACAAAGCTGCTGGAGAAAAAGGATTGGCTAGCATTAATTCCACCGCGATTATTAAAAAACATATGCTGAAGCTGCACTTTATAGGATGGGGTTTATCCAGTATGGATATATTTCTACAAGGAATAGAAAAAAGCATACTCTTCTGCGGTATTTCCGTCAGCATATGGATGTATTTCTATACCCAATATTTGACGGGTGGGGTTTGGCTTGGAGGCATTACAGCAATCGCATTCGTACTGCAGCAGTTGCTCCCGTCAATCTTTGATTATCGTAGTGTGCGGGAAAAGTTAAGCATTGAGATGCAAGAGTATATAGATCATCAATATGCGCCCTTTTACACCCAAGATTTAGGCTCTGCTGTGTTGACCTTTAGACAGGAGATGCAGCATACTCTTCTTACTGTAGCAAAAACAGTAAAAGAATCTACAGAAAAATTAGGGAGTGAATTAGCACACGTACTAGTGCAGGGTACTGGAGAAATGACGAAAACAGTTCATTCTGCCATGGAAAAACTAGCGACTGCAGGGAGTGCATTTGAAGAACCTTTGCAGCAGTGGAAAGATACTACAGAGCAAGGAAGACAAATCTTTGAGCAGCTCACGATCACGATGCGCAGTTTTCAGGGTTCTATTCAAGGGTTTGAATCTGCAGCGGGTACCCTAGAGGCACAATTAAAGGCACATGAAAAGCAAGTTAGAGAGGATGGAACACAAAAGCAACAGCAAGGAACTCAATTGCAAACCATCATAGAGGGTGCGGCAGAAGGATTAAAAAGCGTTGAACTGCAAAATAAAGCGGTAGAAAAGCAATTGCAACTAGTGGAAAATCATCAAAATGTGCTAAATACCAGTCTCCAACAGTATGAAGAAGTACTTCAACGAATGACGAAAGAGATGGGAGATGCCTTTGGCCATATGGCTGCATTTCACGGTCAAAAAGCAGGAGAACTTATGGCGTCCCAAATAAAGGAAGTCATCACTCATTGGGAAAAGAAAAATGAAGAGATGATACATGAGCTGACGCATACAATGGAACAGAGCTCCAAACAAGCGCACAGTACATCCACAATGATTGTTCATATGAAGGATCAAGTGGACTTATCTTTTGATCGGATCAACGAACAGTTACAAAGTCTCCAGAAGTTATAAAAATGGATCTCAGAAAAAGTATGTGGTGGTAAGGCAAATATATAAATCTGGAAACAACTGCAACAAAGGAGCGCGTCCCAGATTTCAACTAGACTTATCCTTTGCACAAGTGCGATTTTGCAGTTGCTTCTAGACTTATATATTTGCCTTACCACATACTTTTTCTGAGATCCATAAAAATAGAGGTGAGGTTTGTGGAAGTATGTAGAGAACAGGATGAAAAAAATCCATATGAGTATCCTCTTCCTATGATCCAAGTATCAGTAGAAGAGATTGCACAACAAATGAGACTTGGAAGTGTATTTAGTGGTGCATTTCGTGTAAGTAACAAAGGAGGTGGCATACTCCAAGGGAAAATATGGTCTAAGACAGAGCATCTAGAGTTTAATCCTACATCTTGGTGTGGGAATGATCAAGTCATTATGTACCGGATGAATACGGAAGGTCTAAAGGTGGGTGATTTATTACATAGCGTATTTATTGTGAGTACCACTGGGGGAGAAGTGCAGATTCCTATTGAACTTTCTATTATTCCTACGGCGTTATATACCGAAGATGGAGTACCCATAGAAACTTTACATGCGTTTTCTAAATATACAAGTAGTTTTTTTGTTCATGGAAAAGAATTATTTCAGTCTCCCTTGTTTTTTATATGGCTGCAAGAAATAGAAAAAGGAAAGTGGATTCCGATCTATGAGCATCTTATGATGGATCCTAATAAGGAACGGGCATTAGAAAATTTTCTAGTACTTACAGGGGCGAAACAAAAAAACCAGATTTCTTTACTACAACAGCATACGTATGTAGATATAGAAGTCGGAAATATAAAACCTATTGAATTCACCATTCCATTGCAAAAACAAGGATGGGGATATATAGAAGGAAAGATTGAAACGGATCTTTCTTGGATTGGACTTCCACAGAAGGAGTTTTCAGCAAAACAATTTGAAAAGACAGGTGCTTGGGATATGCCTTTTAGTGTACTGCCTCAGCATCTTTCACATAAACAGCAGCTCGGACATATCATGATTACGGTTGAAGATCAAGAATTATATCATGAGGTGAAAGTAAAAAAACTTGCAGTGCTAGATATAAAACTTTCTAAAAAAAGTTTTCATACAGAAGACAAAGGAAAGGTAATGATTCATAATTATACAGGGAAAGACTTGCTAGTAGAGATGGTTGCCCAAGATCGATGGATTCAGTTTGATGCCAAAAAGTATTTCATAGGAAAGTATGCAGAGATTCCCTTTCAAATACAGTTTGGAAATTGGAATAAGTTTAAACGAAATATTGCTATGGGAAAAATTCCTTTGCAATATTCCACAATTACAATACAAACAAAAATCCATACCCAAGTAGTTCGGCAGATAATAGATATAAAAGTAGGCTCATTATTAAGTTAGACCTGCTTTGTAAGAGATGCGGGGGAGGGCAGTATGAATCAACGAGTACAGCACTTGATCAAACAATGTATCAAATATGAAAAAACCAACTATACTTTTCGAACACGGCTATGCATTGTGTTTCGGCATTGGTTAGCAGGGATACTAGAAGATGAACAAAAAAAAGAGTTTTTTGCACGAGCGCTCAAACAAACGATTGCTATGTATAATGAAGATCCCGCCAATATACAGCTTCTTTTACTGATTATTCAATTGTATACAGATTTGGAGAATTATGAAGAAGCTTCTGCTTTAATGAAGGCATTAGACGCTTATAAATCTTATTTTAAAAATGAAAAGCCTCAGATTTATGGAGTACTTCTTTATTTAAGAATACGAATTGACTACTTTGGGGATCACCATAGAGGAGTCAATAGTCTTTTCAAGCAGCTCAAGAATATAGGAGATGAAACCAAAGAAAATTCTTATATGCTGCTGTGTATAGGTATTATCTATAAAGATGTATATGAAGATGGAAATCAAGCCCTAGAGTTTTTGTATAAAGCGTATAAAAGAGGATGCCGAAGTCCTGTTCTATTTATTTATGTGCTACGGATTATTTCTAAAGCAGATACTTTTCATAGTATGAATGATATGACTGCAAGAGCCATACAGTGGGGTACTACTTATGGCAAAGTCATGGAAAACTTAGCACAAAAATTAGGGCAGTGGATCGTTCAAAATGGACACGCAGGAGTCATTTGGAGGAATACGATAGAAGTACTCTATGACAAATGGCCTACGAAGGAACTTCTTCACGGACTTACGATCTTATATGTCAACCAAAAAAATATGTCAACCAAAGCCTTACATCTATATAAACAGTGCTGGGAACAGCAAATTTATATAAAAGATTTGGATGTCCTCTATATGTGGGCTGCTTATGAGCAGAAAGTAGAAGAAATTCCTTTGGGAATTCTTCAAAATGCAATTTTAAGCACCCAGTTACAAGAACCGCTACAGTGTTTTGCGTATCATGTGCTTTTTTCTAGTGAACGATATAAAATGCTTCAAAGCACCTGTTATGATAAAATGCTTTCTTTTGCAGCACAAGCATTGCAGAAAAAACGTAAAGGAAAGTATTATGTAACGATTTATCAAAAATTATTAGAAAAAACACCGCAAGATCCAAAGCTAATAGAGATTATATTTGAACAGCTTTTTATGTATGAGCTCCGTATAAAGTCTTCGCATATACGCTATATATGGAGTATAGAATCAGAAAAACAGAGAATGGAAGCATATGCTGTAACAGATAGCAGTATGTTTATCAAGGCGTCTTCACCAGAATTTCAACTGTATTGTGTGGGTGCACGACAAAAAACTTTTTATCAAAAAAAATATATAGGGATAGAGAAATTGGTAGGACATATCGATGGACGACTGCTAAAAAAGTTTTATGATATGGGTTTTAGAAATGTGGAGTTATTGATCAGCTTATCTAGATATTATTTGGAGATGGATTTTCTTCCTGCAGAAGCAGAACCAATAGTAAAACATTGTATGGAATATAGTGAGATTTCTACTCGTTTTCGCAAACAAATCAGTGCAGCTTTAGGAAGTTTCTATGTAGAGGATGGACGTATTACTGAAGCCATTGGATATTTTAACGCAGTAGACTCTACAGAATTACAGGAAGAACAGTATATTAAAGCAATAGGTGCGTTTATAGCAGCGCAAGAAACTATGAAAGCGATTCAATGGACATCTAAACGAAAAGAACTATTACCAGATAAACTACTCTATCAGATTGTAAAAATAGCAAGAGATCAAAAGATAGACCATCCTATGCTTCCTCAATTGGCTTGTGAGTTATTACAAAAAGGATGGTATGATGGAGCACTATTATCTTATGTGATGGAACGATATGAAGGTAGTCTGACAGAGTGGTATTTGCTGAAAGATCAAATGCAATTGTATGGAAAACCTACGCGGTGGATCGATGAAAAAATTCTAGAGCGAGGAATACAGATTAACCGGTTTGATAGCGGACTCCAAGAAGCCTTTTTGGAAGTATATACTACCGAACCCATGCATGCGTTGGTGAGACGTTTTATCGACTATTGTGTATATGAAGTTGTTTTTAAGGGAAGCATGGTCGAATATTCTACTGTACAATGTTTGGAGAATTTTTTAAAATCTCATCCAAACGAGCATTTTGTAGCCTATGCCTTGCTGCACATATATTTGCGTCAGAGCATTCAAACAGAACATGGCAAGGAAGTGATTCAGAATGCGCTAGATCAGATGGAACAAAATCAGGTTTTATTTCCTATTGTAAAGCAGCACCAAGACAAATTTCTGCATTCTTCGTATATACAAAAGAATATACCGTTTGTCCACTATGATCATCCAAAACATACTTGCGCGCTTTATTATCGTATTGTACCTGAAAATGAATACGTTAAAAAAGAGATGAAATACTTTGGACTTGGAATGCACATAGTCAACCTTAGTCTTTTTTATCATGAAACCCTGCAGTACTTTTTTGAGGTCATAGATGAAGGGGGAACTACGCGTAGGACAGAGGAGAAAGAAATCACATACTCCTTCCTTCGGGTAGTGGAAGAGCCACAGGAGCTATATGATATACTCAATAATGGACGGATCTATGAGCAAATGGTGGATTTTGATCAGTTAGATGTATTGCTTCAACAAAAAACATATGGAGAAATGCAAATGCTGACAAAAGGATATATCATATAACATAGTAAAATAGGATCTTACAAGGAGGAATTAATATGGGTACATTAGGTCTTGATGTGGAAAGAGGATTATTCTTAGGAATTGATTTTGGAACGACTAATTCTGTCGTGAGTATTTATGATTTTAAGGAAGGGGAAGTACAAACACTTCCTTTGGATGGGAGTAATATTTTCCCCACGGCGATTCAATTTGAAATAGATCCAGAGGACCCAGGTAAATTGTCACGAATTTTTGGAGTGCAAGCAAAGGAAGCAGCGATTATCTATCCTCAAAGTACCGTATTATCTATAAAACGATTGCTAGGTACGGACGAAAAAATTAAGATTGAAGTAGAGGGAACTGAATATGAATTTACGCCTGAGCAGATCGCAGGTGAGATACTGGGATATCTAAAACAAAAAGCAGATGAGTATGTGCAGGAAGATTTAGGACTTGCGGGTGAATTTTCAGGCTGTGTGATTACAGTACCAGCTAACTCTACAGATAAGCAAAAAAAGATGACAAAAGAAGCAGCCAAATTAGCAGGCTTTGATGAGGATACGATTTACCTTCGTTTGGAGCCAGCGGCGGCAGCTATTTCTTATGCAGTCAATGAAAGAAAAAATAAAAAAGTCCTGGTATATGATTTTGGTGGGGGTACATTTGATGCTTGTATACTGGACATTAAGATTGATGAAAATGATGAACCTGCCATATCGATACTAAGTACGTATGGAGATAATTATTTAGGTGGCAATGATATCGATAAGATCATTACCGATATGATTTGTGAAGAATTTAAACAGTTGACGCATGAAGAGATTGATCTTTTTGATATGGATATAGATGATGGCGTGTCCAAACGTCAGAAAAAGACAGCACTTGTCCGAATGCAGCAGGTAGCCAATCAGGCTAAAGAAAGATTATCCTCTGCAAAGACTACCAAGATCGTCCTAGCGCCATTTATTCAAGAGCCAAAGATTGTAAACATCAACATGGAAATATCCAGAGATGCATTTTTAAACCATAAGCGAGTGAACCAATTGGGAGATGCGCACGAGGTATTTGAAAAAATGGAGGGAAAAAGTGTAGAAGATTTGATCCAGCGTTCTATGGAATGTATCAATCAATGTCTAGAGGCAGCAAAGCTTTCAGCAGAAGAGATTGATGAAATTTTCTTAGTAGGAGGTAGTTCTTCTATTCCGCGCGTATCAGAAAAAATTAAAGAGAAGTTTAATAAAGATCCACTTAAATCTCGAATGAGTCCTGCCTTAAGTATTTCTCAAGGAGCAGCTCACTACTGTAATATGATTATGATGCCTACGGTGAAAGGGCCAGTAGTACATGAAAAGACAGTACATCCTTTAGGACTTGAAATTGCTGGAAGACGATTTATGGAGATCGTGACGAGTGGTCAAAGCATACCCAAAGAAGGACTTACGATAGAGGCCAAAGAACTTCTCATGACTAATTTTGATCATGTAACAAGTATGGCTATTATTGTATATGAAAATACAAAACCGACTACAGATGGCAAGAAGGTACAGTTTGTAAATGAAGAAAGCATGAAACGATTGGCAGGCACCAGTCTAAGAGGCATTCCAGCAGGCCCCCGGGGACAAGAGAAAGTAAAGGTACTTTTTAATATTGGTCAAGATAATATGCTAAAGGTGATGGCTAAAAGCACCAGTACGGATGGGGTAGAAACCGAGTTATCCGTAGATGAGCTATATTAGGCAACTTATTTTGGATCTCAGAAAAAATATGTGGTGGTAAGGTAAATATATAAATCTGGAAACAACTGCAACAAAGGAGTGCGTCCCAGATTTCAACTAAACTTACCCTTTGCACAAGCACGATTTTGCAGTTGTTGGAAGACTTATATATTTGCCTTACCACATACTTTTTCTGAGATCCCTTATTTTCAGTTGCCTTAAAAGGAATAAACCTCTACTCCGAGTTTATTAACCATCTGTTGGAGCTTGAACTCTCACGGATATTGGAGGTTACCCCCCACTTATACGAGTGGGGGACTTATGTTCGATGGTTAAACTACAGGTACTAAGGGGGTTCCATATGTTTACACATTCCGTAAAAGGTGCAGATCTACCACCTAATTTATATGAACAGGAAGAAAAAGATATGCTGAAAGCCTGGGGAGAAATGCTCCAGGCTTTGGATCAATACAATAAGAAATTAAGTAAAGACTGTTTTTTTAGTGTTCGTGTGAAAATGATGGTAAAGATCTTACATCATATCAGTGAAGAAAATCGTTTATCTAAATATGACGAAAAGATATTTGAATACTTTCAACATCTGCTTAGACATTATTATGAAATTATTCATTTATATGAAGATAGTAAGGATTCAATAGAAAATGGTAAAATAAAGGAAATATTAGAAGGGGTTTGTGTGGTACTATCAGCGCAACTCCATCAATTCGAAGAAAGCCAGCAACAGGAATATATTGGTGTAGATAAGCGGGCTGCGATTAACCCTATAAAAAGAGAAAAGGATCAATTGATTACAGATACAAAACTACATGTCCTTATGGGGATTGATGAAATAGAAGAAAAATTCAATGAGAATAGTGGTAGAGAATGCAGTGCATTTATAAGACAGGCTGTTCTAGTGGATTTTGCACAAGATCCTCACAAGGGGTATATTGAATGCTTGCAGTTTATTTATAAAAAAATTATTGCGTGCTATGGAGAAGTATTATATACCTGTTATGCCCAAAAGGCTAAAAGCAGTATTGAAAAGATGAATAATCTTCATCTTCGAAAAGCAGCCAGGTTTTATTATGAATCGATAAAACAGGAAAAAGAAAATCTAGAAGCCATCATAAAGATCCAAGTAAGAGCATTAGAGGAAGAAATGAAAAATACAGTAGTAGAGCAATTGGAGGAGCAAAAGATTCAGCAGATCTTACTCAGCATTGTGGAAGCTTATCAAAGATTAGGTAAAGAAATTGAAGAAATGGAGCTGCTTTTTAAAGAAACAGAAAATCAAGATAAAAAGAGCACCATTTTAACAAGAGAAACTTTCTTAGAATATTTACAACAAGAAGGCATGGACAAGTATATTGGAGAGTGGGCGAGCAAAGAATTCCCCAGTGATATTGCTGAATATATAGATCAGTGGCAAAGCAGACAGGAAGATTTTTATAAGCTATTTGAAGCATATTTTCAGATAGGGCTGCAGTGGATGATAGATCAAAAGGGTGAACCTTCTGTTTATGAAGAAATAGAGAAAGAAATCCAACATAAAAAGCAGATGACGGAAGAAGTAACAGTTCTGTTTGAGAGCTTTATTAAGTACTATAAGGATCATGGGTCGGATTATGAAAACAGTACCTATGTGGATATTTTGAAAGGTATTCAAGAAACCATTATTATTAAAGTAGAAAGCTTACAAGAAAATGGACAGTCATTTTTTACATCGGTAGAAGAATTATTTTTACAGGAATCTAAGGATACGCTGCAGAG